>CAMDDF010000008.1 GCA_945890885.1 Candidatus Kuenenia stuttgartensis
TGGCATTATCTGCGTAGCCACTATTGGTCAAATAGAATTTATGCCGATTATGATGCCCTGAGAATCGCAGCAGTTGATGCCTGGCAGCAAGTTTGCCTTGAACCTGCTATGCTCCGTTCGATTTGCCATTGCACATACATTGAGCGCAGTTATTTATTATAAATGGTATCATACCCGGAATCAATAATTTCACGTCTGAACTTCTCTGGCTTTTCGTTCCATGATAAGTCATTGGAGAATATCGCAGCTTTCTGGAGACCTCTCAAAGTGCTCAACAAGCCATGAGAGTGCCAGCCCTTGATATCAGTAAGTGAATCAGCTATAAGCCCGCAGATATCCAGGTATTTTTTATTGCCGGTATGCTTAAACAACATTGAGAGCGGCTCAGTGATCCACAACTGAATCGCCTGGTAGCCAGGCTTGAGAAATTCGGCCCATTTATCCTTGTTATTTACATGCCAGTTGCCGATACCAACAGCACAGTCGAGTGCCCTTTCATCATTTGTGAGTTCATAATACCTAATAAGGCCTGCAAAAAGTCTGTCACAATTTGCAAAAAGATGCTCTTCGTGTGCGATGGGCTCAAATGCACAGGCAAATTTGCCGATAAGGCCAGAGGGTTGCCTAAATTTTATAATGCGTTCGAAGAGTTCATGTACCAGATTATCTGATTGAGAAGCGATGCCTGAAGCACAGCTCAAGAATTCAAGTGTTCTGCCACTCAGATCACCCGTCCACCAATCAGCATGCCTGGAAGAATCGCTGGGCCGTTGCAGATCCATGAGAATAAAATCCATGTTATCAAGCGGATAAGATCTCATTCGCCTAGAAACGAGATCGAGCCTGAATTTGAGTTGTGACTCACCAAGAACCGGCTTGCTGATAATCGCGTTACGAACCATATTTTTTTCCCAAGAATAAGGCTGGTCAGACCGCCTGTTCCTTTAACATTTTCTGTTTAACAGCTATTTTTGAGCAACTGGAAACTGTGACTATAACTTTATGACAGCTTCCATCGCCCCGGCCGCAAATAATATTATCGTCCAGAACATTTCCATTTAATTCTATTATAACCTTGCCTTTGCAAATGCCAACTTCTTTATTGATAAGTATTTCAAACATATCGCCTCTGAATTTCCTTGCAATCTTCACAGAGCTCCAGCTTTTGGGCAGGCACGGATCAATCCTTAAACCATCAGGCTGAGGCGTGATGCCAAGCATGTGCTGGAAAACATTTGTAAGGGTCCAGCACGCTGTGCCAGTTGCCCAGGAATGGGAACCTTCACCGGGATTGTCAGTTTCCGGTGCATAGATAAACTGGCAGGCAACATACGGTTCTATGAAGTACCTGTCGGGCAAAGACTCGTGAAGGGTTGTCGGAAGGGTCTGGCGAAGGATTTCGTACGCTTTGTCGCCACGGCCCGCTACACATTCAGCCCAGATACGCCAGCGGCTTGCGTGACAGAATACTGAACCATTCTCCTTGGTGCCAGGCGCGAAACGGCTGATTATACCGACACGTTCATCAGGTTCATAAAATGGCGGGTAGAAGAGCAGGCTGCCATATGGGGTATCCAGATACGTATCAAAACTTTTCAGGATTTCAGATGTGCGTGTCTTGTCGGCTATGCCGGTTATTATAGCAAAAGCGTTGGGATTAGACCAGATAGCGCCGCCCTGCTTCAACTGTTGGCTGGTTCCGATTATCCGACCGGTTTTATCGGAAGCACGCCAGTACCAGTTACCGTCCCAGCAAAGTTCGTTTACCTTTGCCTTGAGATCTCCTATTCTTTTTTTGTACTTTTCGAGTCGCGCAAAGTCCTTCATGTATTCCATACAAGGATAGAACATTTCAATACACATAACTGCCCAGCCAGCAAGCAATACCGATTCAGAACAGAGTTTTTGATCTTCAAGTACGCGTCCTTGTGAATCTATTTTGGGGGCCTGACCGCATTGATTGAGGGCATCGTTCCAGTCTCCTTTAAGAATCAAAGGCAACCCTCTTTCGGAAAACATCTTCCAGAACCACTCCGCACCCGCAACAGCATGTTCATAAATTGGCGAAGGCAACTTCTTACTTTTGCCAGCGATACAGGTTACAGGGTCAACCCATGCGGTTTTTTCATGCAGAATTGAAAAATCGTTTGTCTCATTGCAATAACTTGCAATTATGTAAAGCGGATTTAGCGGATCGTCTGAGTGGAACGTGCGCGCAGCATGCATATTCATGAAGTTGCCGCTGTGGGCATAATCACCGTTATCAAATTGCCAGATCATGATTTTATTCTTTATGAAATCCCGGACCCAGTCGGGATGATGCGGCAGGCGAGAGACAGCATCCTGACATGCGTCGCGGATACCAAAATCATATATGCCGCTATAGCAATAGCCCGTATTGCGGTTCCACCAGGAAAGGATCGCTCCCTGATATTTGAACCAGATATTGATAAGCACGTTAAGATCAGGATCGGGAGTTTCTACCCATGGCGATGATATTATGTTGCTCCAGTATTTTTTCAGATTATCAAAAGCAACTTGTGCTTTCGCGGGCGAATTATATTTTTCATACATATGTGAAGTTGATTTGTCACTGCTCTTTTCAGCACCTAGTACAAGAACGTACTCGACCGACTCGTCTGGTTCAAGAGTAAAACCGTTTCTAATGGAAAGGCATGAATCGCGTCCAACTGCGGCGGCGTTGTTCAATGCTGGCGTGTCCATGGCTGCGGGATTGGTTAGATCACGGTAGGCACCAAGGAACGAGTACCTCTCTCCCGTAAAACTATCTACGGGATGTGAACTATTGAGAAATATAGAATACGGAAATTCAGAATTATTAGAATCTGAATCCTGAGCCTGCCAGCCGTCTGTCTCCTTTACCCAAGTCGTCGCACGGTGCCATATGGTGTTATCCATATATTGCTGACGTTGCATTAGCGTGTAGAACTCGCGCCATGAGGTATCTTCATACCAGTTTCCAGGCGCTAGTTCAGCATAGCTGGTAGAGGTGATTCTGCGACGTCGGCCGGATTTATTGGTGAGTTTTATAGTCCATATAAGGCATGCATCTCCAACCTCAAACGTCCCAGCCTTGGAAGCATCGGGCATAGGTGTAAAATAGGTAATTTCCGAAGCGATTCCTAGATTTTCACTTACGATCTTGTTATAGCCCAGTCCAATATGACATCGCCAGTTTTGAAGTTTCTTTGTGGGAGGATAGCCGTTTGCGTTCCACCACTGCCCGGTTTCTTCGTCCCTGAGAAAGATGAACTTTCCAACAGTATCGCGGGGCACACCGTCTACATGCCATCTTGTGATTCGTCCGACACTTGGCTGACCTACATATGAATAACCGCCTCCGATATGCGAAGCAACAAAACACCAGTTGCCATTGGTCAATATATTCATCCAAGGACGATTAAGTAATGGTTCAGTTAATATGAATTCCTTACCATCTGCGGAATAATTGCCATATTTTGTTGTTTTCATATTTTTACAAAACTTTCATATATTGTTATTAATAACGCGGCTTTTTAACCCAACTTAATCATTCAATCCAAAATGATCCTCATTAACCTTAAATGGATCTTCTCCAAGAATAGTTGGTATATCTGTTGAATTTCTACCTAACATCGCCATCGCTTTTCTCCATAATTCAGTGCGACGATATCTACAGCCGTGATGACGCTCCCACGGTTTGTAAGTTAAAATATGCAAGGCTTGCTCTGGGTTACCATCGTCAATTGCTATCTCAGCTTCTGCTTCACGTTTCCTGTAATCCCAATCAGGCCAATAATTCAATATCGCTTTTCTATCTTCAATATTATTTAATTCACGCAAAATAGAATTAACTGCAACAAGTAAAGCTCCGTCAGGAATTTCTCTAATGATATTTTTAAGTCTATTCCAAGCGGCTTCTGGATTATTAAAGCCTTTCCAATCAATCATGGCCATAAGAGCCTCAACCTTCAGGCTTTTTGGAGAAATCTCAAAAAAACTCATTGCCTCTGAGAATTTTTTATTAGCGTATAAATATAAAGCTGTTGAATAATTCCACAAACCGCCAACAACTGAAGATGCCCATTTTAAAGCATTTTCAAGTTCCAAACCGGTTGGCGGCCAAATATCATCAAGACAGCTTTGTTGCTCTAGGAGCCAATTTTTATCTTTATTTTCAAAAGCCTCAATTAGATTTTTCCAGAATTTCATAGAGGAAGATTCTATCTCTTTCTTTTCAGCGGAAAGAGCCTCTTTACCACCAAGCATATTTACAACTTTTTCAAAAGACAACCTTTTACCATCGTCAAGCTCTCCTCTGGAATCCACTGGAACCCAAAACTCAATAAAAGAAAGTTCTTCATTTGGATTAAGATTGATGAATCCACTTTGAGTAGCAGGCACTCCGCTTTGAATCTCACAGCTTATTCCTCCATTTCTTGTCATCGCCAAAGTCCAGTCTGCTGTCGAACCAGTTTGGCCAAATGTCCACAATTTTTTCCCAGGCATCTCATGTGGATCAGATAGATGAAGAAGTCCCATATCGATATCATGATGATATATACCAAACCAATCGGATTTAGTTTCTTGCCAAAACAGCCCGCACATATTATTATAATTCTTGTGCCATCTGCGATCTATTCCATCAACAATCGGCCATTGTCCAGTTTTTGCCTCTTCGCTATGTTCAATTACTGATTCATATGGAAACACAAATTCAGTTCCTTCACCAACTGGTTGTGCCGCATTCGACCACCACTGAACATCCCGTGCGGTCTTCGTAGGATTCCAGCACTTTGCCGATAGACAGACTGCATTACTATTCGGAAACAGCTTTATCTCTGCCCGCCAATTCAAACCCCACATAATTTCTTTTTCACCAACGGCAATACCTTTACCGCCATTGGGACAGTCTATAATCTCATAACCAATTTCAGAAATTCCTGTCGGTGAATGTGCAATCGGAAAATTTAATTCTATTCCTAAACTTATAAATGCCCATCTCATCGAAATTCTTGTGGGCAAAACAACATCGTTTTCATGAAGATATTTGGTACCATTCTTCACGTTCTCTATTTGCAAAATTCGGCCTCCAAGTTCAGGCAGAACGGTAACTCGGAGCATATCGTTTTCGAGCACAAGCGCTTTATATGTTTTATCCTGAGGTTCTTTAGCATTAAGCAGAAAACCATTGTATGGGTAAACGACCTCAGGATCAAAGATTGGAGGGAGTTTTGAACGCGGCACCATCGAGTATGTCGGGATCACAATTGTCTTTTCAAATACAGTTACATTTGATGGCATAAACTTCCTTTTTATATCAACAAGTTAGACGATCTTCACTGATCCCAGCGAATACCAACCATCTTGCTCTTCTGTTTTTATAGCAAGCTTTACATCACACTTTTTGGAAACACGGTGTTCAAGTGCGATACTGAGGTTATAATTTCCTTTAGCTATGTCTGAGGGTAATTGTATTTTGCCTATGAGATCATGTCTGCCCGGAAACAGGCTGCTGACAGCAATATTATCGAAAGAAGCCGTCTTTGTTTGTTTGCCTTCAAATGCCTTAAACCGAAGCGTCAGGTCATACCCACCATAACACGGCGCAACACCTTTATTTTCCCATATCATCGGGATCTCAATTTGCTGCCCGGCCTGCATGCTGTCAGGGAAAACAATTTCCTTAAGCAGCAAACGATATCCCATCTTTTTTGAAAAATCATCTATTTCAGGTCGCCACTCATCAGGGATGGGGAGAGATTTATTATTCATTATGGATACATGCATCGATAGCGCATATGCAAAAATATAATCAATGCTCCATCCGTGATCATACCAGTATTTTATTTCCCATCCTGATTCAAAAGCTATAGGAGATTTTTTCCAAGCCTTATAAGCATCAGCGGCAATTATCTGCTGCGTGTAGTAATCCTCCATGTGGTTCCATATACGAGGCGGCTCTACCTGGTAATTGAAATAATCCTGCCTTAAGTCGCCCAGACAATCCGCCCGCCAGCCGGCCCCCTGAGACACAGCATAGGACAGGGCCTCTCTGTCAGCAACGGGTATCAGCAGCGGCGTCGACGGGAACGCACGAAGGTACATATCCACTATTCTCTTGCGATCACAAAACGGAGGAACGGGCACTGCACCAACATGCCATTCACCCCAGCGTCCGAATGTGCCGATGTCGATATGATCGAGGTCGACATTTCCATCGTATCGGCCGCCAAACGCCGATATAAAATTCTCGGTCTTTTCCAAAAACAGAGGATCGCCGTAGTCCGGCTCCCACATCTTCGGAGCAGCAGGAACCCATGGATCAACGCAGATGGCACCTTTAGGGCCAAGCTTGTAAAACCACTCAGGCACGCGATAATCTTTATTAACTTTCGTGCCAAGTTCGCCGAAAATCTTTTCACGCCATTGCGCGGCTATCTCCATTCCATCCATAGCGCTTACACGTAACGCGATTTTTTGACCATTCTGACGACCCATTTCAAAGAGCCGGTCTATTACATCCCACCTGAACTGCCCTTCCTCGGGTTCAAGATCATCCCAATAAAAACGGAAGTAAGCAATCGAAGCCTCAGGATGATTAATATTAATTTCATCACCATTAAAGCTATAAAAGGTAGTCCACCCCATTCCCGGATTAACTAATACATCTGAATTTACTTCTGGTTTTATTGTCACTAAGCCCACTTTGTAAACTCCCTATATGTCCAAGATGACGGACAGCAACTTCTGCCCGTCATCCTGGCTTCAATATCTTCACGCACTACATATTTGCTAACTATTCCTTAGCGAACCCTTCTCTTCTTGATAAGAGTAGCAGCTCCACCGAGAATAAACAAGATTGTTGCTGGCTCTGGAACTTCGCTTACAGCGATGTTGAGGTTATCATAGATCACGTTGGTAACCCAGCCGCCATAGTTTGAAAAGGCAACGGTGCCGAATGCTCTTGCATTGATACTTGAATCCGTGTAACTGATGATCTGATTGTTATTGAGATATACGACACTCTGAACAACGCCAGGTGCAGTCATTTCGGTGTGAATTTTCAGATTGTCGCGAGTATCCCAGGCTTTGCTAAGAGCAAGATTCTCAACCCTTGCCAGATCCACTATGTTACCAGAGTCATTCCTCTTCAGGTAAATTACACCCGATGGATGAACACCAAGAAAATAGGAAGCTGCACCAAACGGATAAGCAGTTCCACCTTTCATGTACTCAATAATCGCTTCACCTGTTCCAACCATCGAATAGTCAATCGATAGATCCATTTTCTGTGTGAAAAGATCCAAAGACAATCCGCCAATAGTCGCACAAGCCGTGCTCCATCCGGAGCAACCCATTACTCCCCAGGTGGCATCGATATACACATCCTGGCCGCTGTCGGTCTTAGTTTCAACCCAATTGTAAATCAAACCTGGGTCCTCAGTTGTTCCCAAATCTGTCCCTGACCGCGTCGTAAACGTGTCAGTGATGACAAAATCGGCAATTGCGCAGGCATTCATTGCCAATACAACTACCACAACCATAAATAAATTTGATACTATTCTCTTCATTTTTCTTCTCCTCAACTAAATTACAACCTTTTTTTAACATTAAGAGCAACACACTCTTAATTTTTTTTAAACCTTTAGTACAAAACTTTCTCTCTAAAATTCAGAATCTGTTACGGATTGTAACTGCATGGTGCATTTGGATCCGTGCAGTCCAGCCAGTTCGCAGACATAAGTGCAAGGTCCGCCAAATCAACATAACAATCTTCAGTCAAATCGCCGACAGGATACGGATGATTAGTATCGCCGCAGAAACTTGGCAGATTATTTTCAATTGCACTGATTAGAAGATTATCATAGACTACATTGGTAACCCAGCCGCCATAGCTTGAAAAACCAACGGTACCAAATGCCCTTGCATTGAAACTTGAATCTGTGTAATTTATGATCTGAGTATTGTTGAGGTATACAATACTCTGGACAACGCCTGGCGAGGTCATCTCAATATGAATTCTCAGATTATCATATTCCGCTGGTGTCCAGGTTTTATTCAGCGTAAGATTTTCAACCCTCGCCAAGTTCACCATATTACCCGAATCATTTCTCTTGAGGTAAATTACACCGGACGGGTGAATACCGACAAAATAAGTCGCGGCCTGAAAAGGATAACCGTTACTTCCTTTTAGATATTCAATAATCGCTTCACCTGTTCCGACCATTGAAAAATCGAAAGAAATATCTACTGTCTGAACAAAAATATCCAGGTTCAATCCGTTGATATCTGCGCACGCAGTAGAAAAACCCATACATTCCATTATACCAAAGGTGGACTCGAGATATACATCCTGATCGTTATCTGGTTTGCTTTCATACCAGTTAAAGATCTGGCCTGGAGCTTCAGTGGTGCCTAAATCTGTGCTGGAAGGCCTTGTGAACGTATCAGTGATGGTAAAGTCGGCCATCACCAAGGCATTCAACCCTAATACTGTTGCCGCAACCACGGCAAAACTTAATACTGTGTTCTTCATAAAAAACTCCTCTCATAAATATAAACAATCAAAAGCCTTTTTTATTATTTAAGAGCAACATGCCCTTAAATCGGTTTTTCAACTGCAAAAATAGCTACATCACCATAATAATCGCCCCAGCCCAATTCGAATTTCAATATATCATTTTCTATCTTATAGGAATGGTCTGTAAGACATTTTGTAATTACATAGCCTTTAGGTAGTTTTACCTCCTGTGGGCCACCTGTAACACCAACAACTCCAAGCAGTCCGGAACCAATAATTAGTTCATTATCATTCTCAAGTAGCGGATTCATCCCAGCTTCTCTGGCCATGTTTCTGATGAGGGTAGGACTAAGCGCACCAGGCGCACCAATCCAGAGAACTGAATAATCTTTTTTTCGACTTACAAGCATACCTGGAACTGATGTTCCTGCATACGTCGCCAGCACTTTGGCACCGGCAGAAGGGTCAGCAGAAGCATTGCTTGCGAACCACTCCAACCCTGCACTGGTTGGACAATTACCAAGGAGAGTACCCTGCCTGATGCCTCTCAGCAGAGGATCGGCAACCGCAAGAGTTGCAAGTGATTTACCGGTTACAGAAGAGTCCTCATGTATATTAAAGCCGGTGATCTTTTGCGGATTTGACAAATCTCCAGCGGCAGCTACCCCGGGTAAACACATGAAAGCGACAACTCTATTTTGATTGCAGTATTTTGATTTTATCTTTTCCGCCTGTTCCAGTGTCATCGTAAGAGGGTTAACGAATATGGCTACCCTTGGCACAGTCAACTCTGGATTAAAAGCGTCTTGCATACAGAAGAATCGCACAGGCAAGCCCGTACAACCCCAAGGATACATTCCACCAAGACCAAGGCTCATTGCATAATAAGGTTTTTCGACCGCACCAGAATTAAAATATCTGCCAAGCTGAACAAGGTGATTAGCTGCGTCCTCGTCGACGAACACACCAACATAATCCTGTCCAAGACTTGGACTCTTGCCCACATATTCGGATATTTCCATACCCTCTTTAAATGTTTTCATCGTGTCAGGATGCCAGTACCACCCGCCCCACATGTCCCACATGTGGAAACCTGCCCCGCCTGCGAACTCTCGGAGAAACGAAGCAAGTACCTGCCGTTTGAATTCTGCCGGAGATTTTGCGATGTATGCGTCATCATAATCGAGCCAGGCATCAAGGCCGGACTTGGTATCTCGCAAATCAAGTTCCTGCACAGCAAGTTTGCCGTGGAGGACTGATCCTAACATTCCACCTCTGGAGATAAAATCAACATAGGGACTGTTGAGCATTTCATAGAAATCTCCGTGGGCCAGCGGATACGAAGCAGGAAGTGTAGGCCAGTACTGTCCACAGAGCAGCCTGCCATTTGTGCCGTCTTTTAGTCCGCGACAAAACGCGATCTGCCGCCGTGTATTGCTGATTGAGAGATAAGCGTTAAAGTCCGAACATTGGGCAGATTTGCCGTTATAGCTTAAAAGCGGGCCCTTGTTTTGTCCTGTACTTCGCATTGTGATATCCGGAATCGGAGCACTGGCAAAATCAGTTTGCATGTCCCATGCCTGCCAAAGATTTGCGTCAGTTACATATTTTTCCTTGAGGTATTTACGGAAGCCGTTAAACATTGACTTGCTGTAATCGGCAAATTCCCATTCGTTAGAGAATATCCACTGTCCATCGGCGCCGCCATTGAGGTATGCACCTATAACTACCTTGCCTTCCGGAACGCTTTCAAGCCACTCGCCAAGAGCCTTGAGCATCTTCGCACCATCACTGGCGAATTTTTCAGAATGTATCGAAGCTTCCCAGAATTCACCATCTTTGGGTTCCGCACCTCCGTACCGCGATACACGTGACCATCCAGCTATACCTTTTTCACCCTTCGCATTGACATGCACGTCATCTGGATTTTCTGCTGCCCAGTCATCGTAGACATTGATCCATAGGTGCAACAGTATGTACGCGTCTGGGCTTCTAGCTACCACGTAACGTATCGCCTCACGGAGAGGTTCAAAATTATATTTACCATCGCCCAGCCATATATTACATGGTGCCCCTGGCGTATCGCCGTATGGACCTGTTTTGACAGTAATAGTGTGAAGCTGAACACCGATATTACTCATATTACGATAATACCCGAATTCATGACCAGAATATGGCGCCATGTGGATGACAGGTTTTACAGGCTTTCCGTTCACAAGCATCTCAACCCGGTAATCCTGCCTTACAAGCGTAGCAAAGGCCTTTTCCCTGCTCTGAAACACTTCATTGATTTCATCCTGAGACTTAAGAACAGCCGCATCCTCATCCGTCTTTGCGGAATCAAAGTAATATCGCACAGCAGGCATACCTCGTCCGGCTTTTTCCTTTGGGCTCCAGAGTGTTTTTTCGAAATTGGGCTCGATTCGGATAGACTTGATCTTTACTTTTACCCGGTTCCCAAAAAACCTGATACCAGCCGAAACATATTTTGCATTTTGCGGCGGGTTCCAGCTTGCTCCGATACTTCTGAATAATCCTGGTCGAGTAGGAAGCGTACGGTCCTGCATGGAATCTTTGAACTCGATATTTCCTACTTCTATTTCGTTACTGTCGTAAAATTTAACAAATGGAATTATCTTTGAATCAAATTCAACATCCTGTATACCAAGTTCAAATACGATTCTACCTTTATTCTCATATCCACATTTAAACGCTATCTTTTCGGACGAAAACACTTGTGCCCCAAGCTCTTGCCCATTCCACGCAATGGACATCATGCCGTTCTGCAATTTAATCGACAGATTCTCCTTGTTTGTATTTTGCCACAAATCGATCTTTGCAGTATTAAAATACACGGCCTCACTAGAAACCGGTGGCCCAATTATCTCCTCAGGCCCTGATTCACCTTTAACCGGAGCACATGAAAAATAAATAACCAATGCAATTAAAATTCTAACTTTGTACATATCATCCTTTACAAAACAACTGCTAACGTGTTACCAACCATGCAAAATAAGTATCACCCCACAGGCGACGCTCATCCCAGTATTTATCAAATTCCCGATAACCGCTTTCAACATGAAGATCAGAAAACAAGACGCTCTTGCCGCGATCATGCGATGCTCCGAAAGATGCGGTTATTCCGTCGTAAACCAGGTAGTAATGATTATCCATAATAAGGAAAGTAGTTTTTGGACTTTTAAGTTTATCAGAGCGGAAATATGCTGACGGCGGTGCATCCGCCCACAAATAGCGGTTTATCCCATAACTGTTGCCGAACCACGCATCACGGCTTGGCACCTTGAAACTCGTTGGGCACCTGAAAACTCCTAGCTGCCTGTCTGGATAATTACTGTTATCGCCAGTAAAGTTGCCAGGAGCATAAATATATTTGGAAGCGGCGGCTCCGCCAAGATAAGGAGCTAACTGGCCCTGCCAGTAGTTAATAGGACCAAACCAATTAATTTTATCAATCATAGGAAAAATCTTATAATCGTTTGCGTACAGGTTAAAGCCAAGACCACAGCTGCGCATGTTTGAGAGGCACACTACTTTTTTTGCGGATTCCCTTGCCTTGTTAAGCGAGGGCATCATTATCGCAAGTAACAGAGCTATTATTGATATGACTACCAGCAATTCTACTAGCGTAAATGCTTTGTGTTTGGCTTTTGCCATAATTAATTCCTGCCTGATAAATTATTGCATAAAACTTTGTTTTGAAACCGGCTGTACCAAACGTGGTTCAACCAGAATTTTCATGCGATGTTCATCCGGATTCTTGATGCGCCACATCAGTTGTTCTACCGCCTTTTTGCCGATTATTTCCGCACCAATATCAATACTGACTGGTTTAGGATCAAGGCCGGCCAGAACTTCCGTTTCGTTATTACAGGATACTACGATTACATCTTTGCCAGGCTTGATGCCGCGACTGTTGAGTATCTGGTATAAATTGGCCGCCTGCATATCTGATGGAACAAATATGCCGCGGGGTCTTGGGGATAGTTCTAAAAATCTTTCGACCAACTGCTCTACTATCTGAATATTTGAATCGATGCTTCGAATTTGCGATGTGACTACATTTTCAGGCTCAAGCAGTTCAGCTTTAATATTTGATGCCATGCAATAAGACACAAACGCCCTCCTGCGAGCAGAAAAGGAAATGTGAGCGGGCTCTGAGTTGAGGAATACCAGATTATCAAAACCCAATCCTGCAAGATAATCCGCCGCCAGGAAACCTATCCTGTCTTCGTCGGAATAAACCTCATCCACTTCGAGATTCGGATTGGCATTTTGAGTCATAAACCAAACCTTTGGAATATCACTTATCTTGGCTAGTATTTCCGCTGACGGACACACGCCTTCCATCAAAATACCATCGACACGTCCATCAAGTACGGCTGGCGGCAGTTGACTGGCGCGATTGACATATGCCATTGTCATATTTAACTTGTTTTCGGTCAGTTCATTACCTATCCCGTGAATCGCGGTAGCCATAACCGGTGCATGTGCAAGCCGCGTATCCATGCCCATAAGCAACACGGCGACATTTTCGGTTCTGATGCCCTCATGCACCCTGGTTTTGGGACCCCTGCGGGGGACGCTTATTGCTCCTAGCCTTACCAGTATTTCCCGGTACCTATTGGCCGTTCTCGGTGCAAGGCCTCTGGTTCTTACGAAGTTTGACAGTAATTCCGATATCTGGGCGGTGGTGATATATTCGAAACAGTTGGCTTCGATGATTTTGGTCTTGCCTATCGGATATTTGTTGCATGCCTCGATCAGTTCCGGCTTTACGGCCTTGCGGTACACCGTTTGGTACATAAACAGCTATTTTAGGCCATAAAAAAAAGGACTCACGATTTCTCGCAAGTCCTTTACTGTCAAACCAATACACCTGAAGGGATTTGAACCCCTAACCTTCGGTTCCGTAGGCAATCAAGATGAGTCTTGCCGTCAATACGACTTTTACACGTAAGTCTTTTCATAACAGCAAATTAAGAAGCTGGCATTAACCTGTCAAGGCAAATAATATTTGCACCAGTTTGCACCTATTTTCGCCTACTTTCAACCGCTTTTGGGTAGACTACCCATTTAAAAATCACATACCATACCAATAGCTGTAGTTGAATCATAGCCCATGCAGGTTTGGAAACATAATCTTTTGTCGCTTCAACACTTTCAATACTTACGGGCTTTATTTTCTTCGACTCTGGAGCATCAGTATATCCATTGCGAAGTCCTTCAACTGCTTTCAACGACCAGAAAACTTCCTGACTGACCAACTTCTTCTTGAGACCCCATTTAAATATCCGCCTAATTCTGACAGTCATTTTATTAATATATTGACGGGAATGCCCCTCCCTGACTTGCCATTGCTGGATGCATTCTAATTCTGGAGCACCAAAACCCTTTATCAATATGTCCCCATATAAACTTACCATAATTTTAATTGTGGTTTTGAAATTAGCAACTTCAGTAGAAATCTTACCATTCCGACTTTTGTAATGACCTTCTGCAAATACTAAAAAGTCTGCACAAAGCTCCGCTATTGTGGCACTATAATTTGGGGATGGATTGAGCTTGCAACCGTTTGCCAGATATTCAGCAATAACACGCCTGTATTCCTGCTGAGTTTCAGGGAGAAGGCTTTTGCCCAGATAGATGCGTTTTTGGTCAATTCTAACGTAAGCTTGACCGGTTGCCTTGTGATGTGCCATTTGAGGGATTTTTACTGTTTTTGTCTTTGCCATAATGCGACTCCTTAAAATTTTGGGTAGTACTACCCACTTTTAAAAAAATTTTAAGCCGCACTGTCAGGCAAGACAGGTATCCTAAGCATAGGACTCAGCAATATTTACAAAAATACACCTGAAGGGATTTGAACCCCTAACCTTCGGTTCCGTAGACCGACGCTCTATCCAATTGAGCTACAGGTGCAAGATATTATAAATTACCACAAAATAAGCAATTACGCAAATAATAAACAAAAAAAACTGAAAACTCCGTTCCGACAAATTTTCGCTTACTTTACATACCACAGGCCTTTATTGCAAGAAAATTAAATCTATTTATCGACCTGATTAAGCCCCCCTTCAAAAAAGCAGAAACAAAAGAATGATAAGCCGTAATCAAGGAAATTCATTTAAGGCTGCACAAAAAATATAACGGCGGAAAGGTTACTCTGATGGACATAGCGACAATAGGCGGAATTATCTTCGGATTAGTGGTTGTTCTGGGCACTATTCAGTATGAAGGCGATCTCATGCTTTTCTTTAATATTCCAGGCATTGCAATCGTCTTTGGAGGAATGGCCTGCGCAACAATGGTGCACTTTTCAATGTCACAGTTTCTCGGCATATTCTCGGTGATAAAAAAGACCGTGTTCACCAGAGCAATAGCTCCTGAATTGATAATCAAACAAATTACAGAACTGGCAACAATCAACAGAAGAGATGGAGCTTTGGCGCTTGAACAGGAATTGCCCAAAATCAAAAATACTTTCCTGAAAAAAGGACTGTTACTCGTTATCGACGGCCAAAATGAAGAAAGTATTAAAAAAAACATGGAGCTTGAAATTCAATACATGCAGGAAAGACATGCCATCGGCAAAAAGATTCTTGATTTCATGGGAGCATCCTGTCCATCATTCGCAATGGTAGGAACGCTCATAGGACTTGTTTCTATGCTTAGCAAGATGGACAACCCTGACGAAATCGGTAGCGGTATGGCATGTGCTCTGGTGTGTACGTTTTATGGCTCAGCCCTGGCAAACCTGATATTCCTGCCGCTGGCGGGAAAACTTGGGCTGCATTCAAAGGCAGAAACAACTTCGATGGAAATGGTGCTTGAAGGCATTTGTGGAATAGTAACCGGCGAAAGCCCCACAGCAATCAGGGAACATCTGCAGGTCTTCCTGTCAGCGAAACAAAGAAATAATCTGGCCAAATTAAAGGCAGCATAATGGCAAAAAAGGAAAAAGAAGAAGAAGAAGAAGAAGAAGAATCTTGCAGCGAATCGGCACCGTTGTGGATTATCTCATTCGCAGACATGATGTCGCTGTTGATGGCTTTTTTTGTAGTCCTTTCAACGGCCGCCTCCAGTGGACCCAAAGCGCAAGAGAAACTTAAAACCGCAATCAACATCGCATTGGCGCCGTGCGGAGGAATGTTCCGCTCAACGGGGGATGACATAGGCCCCGGATTAAACAAAACGGCTTCCGCAGACAGCGGAAGCGAAAAACCTACGCAATGCGACACGAACAAAGGTTCAATGAAACCTGCTGACGACTCGGCACACAAGACACATAAAGTGTTTACACTAAACTCCAACGAAATATTCTATGGTTCAGGCGCATCAATTTCGACAAAAGGCAAAGAATTTCTCAATACACTGACTGAGTATGTCGTCAAAACAAACGCCAGAATAACAATCGGAGAATCCTCAAACAAGGTCAGTCCATTAGGGATCAGCAGAGCCACAACTACGGCCAAATATATGGTTGATCGCGGTGTTTCTGAAGATTCAATCAATATAACAGCGCAAGTTCAGCAACAAACCGGTGATGATACACGAAAATTTCAGATAATGATTCTTGAGAAAGAAATTTACAAATGAAAAAAGGTCCGCCAAAAGAAGAAAAAGGCGAGAGTGCTCCGCTTTGGATGATTTCTTTCTCGGATATGATATCGCTGATGATGGCATTTTTCGTGATGCTTTTGGCGATGACAAATTCAGACGGCGGCTCAAGTAGTGGAAATGGCGACGACGTTTTCAAGCGTTCAATAGCAGGCTTCAATAACTCCATCAAAAGTTTTGGAGTGCCGGAACTGTTCGGCAAAAAAGCTGATGGCGGCGGCAAAAAACAAATGAGACATTACGCTATAGATTCCAATGAAAACGCTCAGACAGGCCAGAGAATTATTAGTTCTATTGAGGAACAAACCAAAAAACTTTTCAATCAACTCGACACTGATGCGGAAACATCTCCATCAACAGTGAAAGGGACTCCGATCATATTCACAGCAACCCCCATTCTTTTTAACAAGAGCGATTATGAGTTGAAGGAAGAAGATAAAACTTACCTCAAGCAATTTTGTTCCGATATAAAAAGCTCTTCGCAATCAGGTAATATAACTATAGTTGTAATTGGCGCCGCTGAAGAAGATATGAACTTCAGGGACAAATGTATGGTATCTTCGCAACGCGCCAACGCTGTTGCCGAATACATAAAACAATATTTCCCAGATTCCTCCATAAACGTCGTTGCCTGGGGTACAAACAACCTTTCAAGCTGGGCGAAAGATTCATCCTTCTCAGCAAACAAAACACATATTCTTTTATCAGTCCTTCGTAAGGATTAGAGAATTTTAATGTCTTTTTTACCAATCGATAACTTCGCGGCCCACCCCAGCAAGGTTGGCTGCAAAAAAATCCGCCCCACTAAGCTGATCGACACTAAAACTTGATGTTATCGCCAGGCATTTCGCCCCTGCCGCTTTCGCCGCCTTAACGCCGCTGACAGCATCTTCAATAACAAGACATTGCTCGGCCCGCAGACCAATTTTCTCCGCTGCCTGAATAAAAACATCAGACCACGGCTTCTTACGCTCAACATCTTCGCCGCAGACAATTGCGTCAAACACGCCATTATCCAGCCCGATTTCTGCAAGGTTGCCTTTGACTTTCCGCATATCCGCACTGCTGGCAACTGCAAGCTTAAGACCGCGTGCCCTACATTGGCTAATGAAATCTTTCACGCCTTCGAGCGGTTGCAATTCACCCTTAATCATCTCAAGATAAATATCGTACGTTCGCACCTTATCCGCTGGCATATTCAACTGACAGCCGTATTTTTCCGCAACGCCGCCGATAAATCGGTCTTCGCCAGTGCCGATAAATGGCCGAAAGTCATCCGGCTGAACTTTATTGAAACCCTTCTCAGCAAACATCGCACAAGCCGCTTTAGCAATAAATTCTTCGCTGTCGACAAGCACCCCGTCCATATCAAACAGGATGCCTTTACATTTTCCGTTTTGCTTCATAACTTTCTCTTTTTCCAGTTTCTTACACTAAGCCTTGCGCCTGAATATAAACTTCCTTCGTCCATTTTAAAACAAAAAAATCCGCGGAATCCGCATCTTAAAAAAATCCGTATTTTTTTTCCACTTGCCCCAAAAAAACTTACACATTGAACAATCCACAATGCCTACTATTCATTTTGGGCAATTTTTAACGCTTAAGATTGCCCATTCCTGACAAAAAATTGACTTTATCATCTGTGCCTTTTACGGTATAATCACGCACTGAGATATTGGTTATGAGGTACTTTTGAATAAATTATCTTTTATTATAGTTTTGTTTATCTGCGGCGTAAGATTAGGATCGTCCTGCGGCTCTGAAGCTAAGGGTGGTGCTCCAGCCTGCGAACCAAACACCGTTTCATATACCGAAATCACAGACAGCAATACCGGGCCAACGATCCTGCTAGGCTACAACGAAAACAGCAAGAGCAACCCGATTTTTTCATTCATGTACTTTGTTCCGATGATTTCGCCGACAATGGTCGAGATGGAAATAAGCCCCAACTGTCTGCAAAAAGGCCGATTTGTATCGCACAAAATTGAATACGATGGCGACAAATTCGAAGTAATAAGCGAATTTGAAATCAATGGCACTGGCCATTACAAAAATTGCTTTGACCCTGAAGAAATAATCAAATGGAACATAAAGCACCGGAACGAAGGCGACAGGCTGACAAAAATTCTCGATTACATAAAATTCGAGGGGCAAGCCTTTGGCAGACTTGAAATATCGGGAACGATTACGGATGGAATCAAGGAAGTCAAGCAGGTCAAGGCTTATTTTAACAATAAGGACACAAAAAGCCCTGTTACAATAGGAATTTACGACATTTATGCAAAAGATGGCGAGTTTAAGTACGCAAATGCCACCAACCGTACTGTTGTTAGAGTCAATGCTCTTACTTTCCAGAAAAGCCAAGGCGAGCCCAAAATGGACATTGAAATTGCCAGCTTGTCTCAAGACGAAGACTGTGACAGCTTATGGGCGACACTAAAGGGTAAAATTGCCAATTTCTTCCTAAATCCCCTCGAAATAAATTCCGAAGGAAATCAGTCGATGCTGGAGTTTGGGTTGGCATTAACAGAGAAAAAAGAAAGTTTTACATTTACAAAAGCTAAAAATTTGAAACAAAATGAGGCAACCAGGCAACAATTTGCTCTAAAATCGTCAGATTCATCTGAAATTTAAAAAAATATTTGTTTTTTTCAAAAAAACAGTTGAAAGATTAAAGCCAAAGGCCTATAATGACGAAGTATTATATATCTCTTTTCTAAAGTTCCTGGGTAGTGCTTGAGGAGTTAGATAAGATAATAAATTAGTAATTTTTAGTTAAAATAACGACTCAAGCGAAAGCTGAAACTGACGGGTTTCAGCTTTTTTTATGCGCCTTTTTTCACCCTCTAGTCATTCTGCCAAGTGCTATTGGTCATTATGGCCGCCAGAAGGATGTGCCGCAGCCTATCAACATTGAGTTTTGCGAGGAAATCCTCCGTGAAATCGAGCTTGAATCTGCCATGAAAAGTCATGATTTTTTCGATAATGTCCGGCTTCTCAAGCGAGGCGATTTCGACCGCAATGTGTTCAAATGTTTCAGTTGTCATATAATCTTTATCCATAACCCGAAAACCATTTTTTTTAAGCTTAACCTTACGCATTCAACTAATCGGATTTTTTAAGGCTTGGCTTAATGTAAAAAGGATGTTTTTTTTCATTTTTTGGCCATTTTCTAATATGGACTGGAAAATTCCTGAAAAGAAGTCCCGCTTACGGAAATTTTGCCCCTAAAAACCATTAAATCTGATAAATAAGAACGTCAGCCGGGGTGTTTGAAATAGTCAGAAATCCGGGGAGGATTGAATATTGTTTTGCATCGAGGGTTTTCAATATCTCTATTTTCCTTGCATCGCAAGCAAGGCAACAGCAAAGAACTTTCCCGTTATACTCAGCTTTATACTGCCGGATAGTCTGCACAATCAAAGTATTGGCATTTTCGAGAAAATCATCCAGCGTGAAAAAATCTAGCATCGATGCGTTACCAAATTGTCCGTGAGGCGGCAAAGTTATCGAAGCTATTCCGACAATGCTCTTACTGTCGTCGCGGCGGAGAACATTATAAACTGCGGCCTTTTTTTTCAACAGCGGACATCATCTCCGGAAATACCGGCAGAAACCGATGCGGCTCCGCATATCTGGTTGAATATAACCCCTTTGAAAAATCAAACGTGTACATATCCGCAGGCTCGCATAGCATCGCAGAGACTTCCGGAAAATGGTGCCATTTGAGCGGCTGAATCGATATTTGCCTGTTACGCTGAGAATATCTTTTATTAAAGCTTTGCTCATCGACGAAGAGTTTGCGCAAAACTATTCCGGCACGTTTTTCAAAGCCAATCTTCTGATAGAGATGCATCGCTGGGTTATCAGGATTTACGCCTAAATATACTGCTTCGACATTTACAGTCTGGAGATGGTCTAATAGAAGTTGACAAAGCTTGCGGCCAAGGCCGAGGTTACGATACTGCGGGTCTGCGCATACCGGGCCAAATAGAGCAACCGCAGGATTTTCAATATCGTACATCACGCCAGCGGCGGCGATTATAGTATCGTTATGCTGGGCAATGAAAAATGTACATTGAAGTTCGGGACTTAGCTGTGATTGCAAGGCTCTTCGGAAGCTGTAATTGCCGAATTCGAAAATTTTCAGAAGGAACGATTCAAGCTGCCATGATTTTTCGGGTGATACAGGCGAAATGAGCTTTGAAAAAGTTATATTGTCCGGTGCATTTTGCATTTATTATTTTAAAGCGGTGGTGTATTTCTGTGCGTTGGTGCCTGCCAGAACGCCAGTTGACCAGCAAATCTGGAGGTTGAATCCGCCGCAAGGGCCATCGACATCAATGACTTCGCCAGCAAAGAACAAGCCCGGGCAGATTTTCGACTGCATCGTTTTGTCGTCAATTTCGGAGGTGCTTACCCCCCCTCTTGTTATGGTTGCCTCGTTCATTGAACGGGCGGCGATAACTTTGACTTGAAGGCCTTTGAGCATTTCAGCTAGTTTACGCCTATTTTGTTTGTTCAGCTGGCCTGAAAGTGTTGCCTTAAGGTAATCGAAATTTTCACATATGCTCAACGCCAATTTTCTCGGCATAAATTCGGATAGTATGCCAGGAATTTCTTTTTTGGGGTGCATTCTGCAAAGATCAGTAAGGTTATTGTCTATCTGGTCAAGGGTTCTGTCCGGAATCAGGTCGAGTTTTATCATAGCTGGTTTTCCAGCGGCAAGGTAATCTGTGATGTATCTGCTGAAATCAAGTACGGCTGGGCCGCCGATACCGTTATCAGTAAATATCATCGGGCCTACGGTGGTGAATTTTTTGTCCTCAAATTCGGCACGGATACCAACCCTGTCGATTGCAACTCCGGTTAGTTTGTGCATCCATGTATCTGCAGTTTTTAACGGAACAAGCGCGGGCTTGGGATTGACAATGGTATGGCCGAGTGCTTTTGCGAATTTGTATCCGTCGCCATTTGAGCCTGTTTGAGGCCAGCTCATTCCGCCGGTGGCGATAATTACCGCTTTTGCAAGTATGACTTCTTTGGGTGCCTGGAGAATAAAGAGCCGTTTTTCTCTCTCTATATGCTCGATTTTCGATGCCATCTGGAATTTTACCCTGAAACTTTCAGCGATGTCGGTCAGTACCCTCTTGACATCGGTGGCGCGGTTTGTGTATGGGTAACAAAAGCCATGTTCATCGGTCTGGATTTTGAGTGCATTTTTTTCAAAAAATTCGATGGTTTTATCCGGCCCGAAGTCGTGCAACGCAAATCTGAGGAATTTGGCGGAATCGCCGTACACTTTTATGAATTCGTTTATCGGCAGGCTATGGGTGATATTGCATCTGCCGCCGCCGGTGCGAAGAAGTTTTAGCCCTGGGGTTGTATTTGTATCGATAATTACTGTTTTGGCAGACTTGTGCGCAGCGTAAATGGAGGCCATAAGTCCTGCTGGGCCGGCACCAATAACGGCAATATCGGTTTCAATCATATAACAATCTGCTCAAATTAATTAAACTAAACTCTTTATATCTCGGCGATTGCGGTTTGAAAACTTGATTTTTGGTCTTGAATAAGAATTTGTTGTAAATTACGCTAATTTCTAATACTATGTGGGCGTTTATGATTTAAATTTATGACATTATGGAGTAAGTAGTGAAACATTTTTTGCGAATTTTCGAGTATATCTGGCCTCAACGGAAAAGCGTCGTAGTTATAGTGGCTACCGTTGTGCTGATAAGCATTCTTTTTGCGTTCAGCTATGCAACGATTTCTCCCCTGTTGACAGTGATGATGGGTTCAGAGGGAATTCACGGGTGGATGGACAGAAAAATCTGCCAGCACCGCTACGATATGAAATTTTATGTGCCGGACAGCGTGGATATTGTCAACTCTTCGGATTCCTCAGCAGCGTATCGACTTCGGATAACCAGCATCGACGAAAAAAGTTCCGCATATCAGGCCGGGCTTCGCAAGGAAGACTGGATTATCGATATCGACGGAGTATCTGTCAATGAACAAGGCAAGGCTTCCATACCATTGTTGCTGGATGTGCTGGCAACGGTACCTGAAAACGAGATTGTCAAAATCCGATATAATAGAATAAACGATGAAGGGGTAGTTGAAAAACTACCATTGGAGTTTAAAGCTGCCAAGAAGCCGTTTTACGCTAACCTTGCACAGAAGGCACTTAGTTATGTTCCGCGTGATGAGACTCGCAAAGATAAGCTCAATGCGATTTTATTTATTATAATCGTAATGATGTTTGTTACATTTATCCGGTGCATCTGTAAATATGTACACGATTATCTGCTTCAAAAGGTGGTCGATGTCAGCCTGACAAATATGCGTAATGATATGTTCAGCCGCGCTCTTAACATGGAGGTCGGGTTTTTCTCAAGCGAGGGTGCTTCGGATACTGTGAGCAGAATGATACGCGATACCGATGCGACAGGCAGAGGAATAAAACTTGTTTTCGGCAAGGCATTGCTTGAGCCAGCTAAGGCATTGGGGCTGCTTGTTTTTGCTTTGATATCGGCACCTAAAATTACACTGATATTTGTAAGCTGTGCACCAGCAATGTTCTGGGTAATCGCCAAACTTGGTAAAAAGATGAGCAAGGCTACCAGACGTTCGCTTGAGAGCTGGTCTGTTATGCTTGCCAAACTCGAAGAATCGATAGCGGCACTTCGCATAGTCAAAGTTTACGGCAGACAGGATCACGAGAGAGAGCGTTTCCGTTCGGTAAATCAGACGCTGCTGAAATATTATCTAAAAATCGCAAAAGTTGATGCCCTTACGCCGCAGCTTCTTGAGATTCTGGGAATGATAGGTGGGTCGATAGGCATTATGTTCGGGGCGTACTGGGTTTTCAGCGGAGAAATAGATGCCCCCCAGTTTTTGACGTTAATGATAATTCTCGGCACAATCGCGGAGTCTTTCCGTAAAACAAGCGATGTGTGGAACAAGGTTAAACAGGCAGACGCAGCAGCAGAACGAGTTTATAAAGTTCTTGATCAGGGAACCGAATATGAGGCAGACAATGCAGTTGAGCTTTCGCCGATAAGGAACAAGATTGTATTCAATAATATTAATTTTACATATCCAGGCAACGAGACACCATCGCTGAAGTCAGTAAATCTGACAATCCGGGCTGGCGAAAAGGTTGCACTGGTCGGGCCCAACGGTTCGGGCAAGACAACGCTAGCATCGCTTCTGCCGAGATTTTATAATCCCGATAACGGAACGATTACTTTTGACGGAGTGGATATTAAACAAGCCACGCTGGCAAGTGTGCGTGCACAAATCGGGCTTGTAACGCAAAATACAATGACGTTCAAGGATACAATTGCCAATAACATCGGCTATGGAAAGCTGGGCGCAACAAGAGAAGAAATCATAGATGCCGCCAAAAGAGCGTACGCCCACGATTTTATTAAGCAGCTTCCGAAAGGGTACGATTCGATTATCGGCGAGGCAAGTTCCGGATTTTCTGGAGGTCAGCTTCAAAGAATAGCTATTGCACGGGCAATTGTTAGTAATCCTGCGATATTGATATTCGATGAGGCGACAAGCCAGGTTGACGCTGAAAGCGAGACGAAAATTCATATCGCGATAGAAGACCTGATGCAGGGCAGGACGAGCATTATTATCGCCCACCGCTTCAGCACTATATTGAAAGCGGATACTATCGCAGTATTCGATGAAGGCAAAATTAGGGCAATTGGTACGCACGAAGAGCTTGTCAAGAGCTGTCCGCTCTATAATGCACTTTACGAAACGCAGATTATCAAGTAAATGCTTGATAATAGAGCTTGCTGGCGGTATTATCTATTTATAGTTGAGGACAGATAAGTCGGTAAACTTTGATATGAGGGTAGTTTATGGAACTTTCCAAGATAGCGCAGAATCTTTTCAGGAAATATCCCGGTAATCCTATCCTGACCAAAAAAGATTGGCCTTACCCAATTAATTCGGTTATGAACCCAGCGGCAATAAAGGTTGACGGGGAATATCTTCTGCTCAATCGTGTCGAAGATTTGCGGGGGTTCAGTCATTTGTGCGTGGCAAGGTCTGCTGATGGTTTGACAAAATGGCGAATTGACGAAAAGCCTACGCTTGTGCCTGATACGAATACACGTGAAGAACGATTTGCACTGGAAGACCCTCGTATAGTCTGGCTTGAAGAACAGAAACAGTTCGCGATAACATACGTTACGTTCGGCGAAGACGGGCCGACGGTAGCGCTGGCGATAACAAGGAATTTTAAGACGTTTGCAAGGCTTGGGGCACTTTTGCCGCCGGAGGATAAGGACGCATGTCTATTTCCGCGAAGGTTCAACGGCAGGTTCGCTCTTATTCATCGCCCTATCGTTCGTGGCGAGGCGCATATCTGGATCAGTATGTCGCCAGACTTGAAACACTGGGGCGACCACAGGGTGGTACTCAAGACCAGGCATGCGTACTGGGATGGTGTTCGCGTCGGACTTGGATGTCAGCCTATCGAAATTCCGGAGGGATGGCTAATTGTGTATCACGGCGTAAGAGGCACGACGGCGGGTGCGATTTATCGTACGGGGCTTGCGCTGCTTGACCGTGATGAGCCGTGGCGGGTTCTAAGGCGAAGCGAAGAATGGGTTCTCGGGCCAAGCGAAGATTACGAG
The DNA here is from genome assembly GCA_945890885.1 of Candidatus Kuenenia stuttgartensis. Taxonomy (GTDB): domain Bacteria; phylum Planctomycetota; class Phycisphaerae; order Sedimentisphaerales; family CAMDDF01; genus CAMDDF01. The sequence goes on from CAMDDF010000008.1 coordinate 24,826, forward strand.
CAGATCGGCGATGTCGGCTCGGTAACTTTTGTAACGGGCGGGGTAATCAATGACGCAACCAATGAATTATACCTCTATTATGGTGCCGCTGACGATAAAATAGCGGTAGCGATAGGAAATATGGATGTAATTCGGGACTATATAATGAAGTGTCCCAAGGTAAGTGATTAGTTAAAAAAGGCGTAAGGCAATAGGCACGAGACATAAGGGGAATGAAGAAGCAGAGATTTCACCCTTTTGAAAAAGCCCAAAAGGGTGCCACACAGAATTACGCCCTTTAGAGGGCGGCCACCAGACGTTTATTTCCGGAACTCTATAATTCCCAATAAAGTCAACAGTCCCACGAGAAAAAACACTACTCCACCAAAAAGCACTAAAAGATTAATATAAGGACTGATGGTAGATTCCCAATCTTTAATTTGCCATTTTAGCTTTTTATTAGATCGCCATATATTATATCTAATTATCAGTTTAATATATTGCTTTCTAAATATCAAAATAAGCATCCCAATAATTAAACAAATATAACTATCAATATTTTCCATTTTAATAGCCCCTACTTATATTCTTTAGAAAATTTACCCTTAGTGCTTTCATAGTCGATAGGGTGTGCAATTTCTGCGCAGCAGGTTTTGCACACGCGGTAATTTCTATGTTTTCATGGCATCGATTTCTACCAGTGCGACGGGCAGAAAAATCAGCACGGGCAGCCAGGCCCATAGTTCGGGCCTAAATAGAATCGCTTCGCCTGCGGCCATTTTGCAGCCGAAGGTTACAATGAAGCACGTCGTTGAAATAATAAAACTTATCATAATCGCAGACTTCATAGCCTTAGGTTCACGGCAGACGAGTATCGGAAGCGAAATCAGAAGCATTATAATGTTCATTATCGGCGATGTGAAACGGTCGTGCTTTTGTGCATAAAGCTGGGCCAAATCCTTAATTTTAGCGCCCTGATCAATCAGTTCGGAAAGCTGATAGCTGCTGAGCAAATCCATAAAATTAGCTTTTCTGCGTATTGGTATATCCTTGGGGGCGATATCGCTCTGATAAAATTCAATCGGCATTTCGATGCTTTGCTCCTGTAGCATATCAGCGGGCTTTTGCATTATAATGCCGTTGATTAACTTCCATTTTCCATCTTCGCTATAGACGGCAGAGTCAGCACGTATCTGGGCGGTGCATTTATAATAAAATTCGTTGACAGGCTCACGAAGAAAAATAACAGGATTATGAAGTGTCTGGTTTTTAATGTCGTATTTTTGTGAGCATAGCAAAGAGCCATTGCCGTCGCTTAGAAACCATACATCAATATTACCCTGGCCTTGCAGAGTATCTTGTGACCTTACGAGTTTGTCGGCTAGCTTTGGCAAGATAACTTCCTGATCAATGATATAGGCGAAATTCAGGATTACAGCAATGAAAACTATAGGGGCGATAACTCTTTTGAGGCTTATACCTGAGGCCATAACCGCTATCATTTCATTATTGCGAATTAATTTGCCGAGTGAAAAAGCAGCGGCGACAACGGTTATCATACCAGCGAAATCCCTGTAATATAAAAACAGCTGAGCGCCATAATATTCAAGAACATTTTTCAACGCGACCCACACACCCTGATCAACGCGTTCAGCGAATTCGTCGATGTTGATGAATAAATCGACAATAATCCTAAGGCCTATAAGCACAAAGAACGCTATCGCATAGCTTACTATAAAATTCAAGCCAATATATTTATCAAGTTTTTTCATATTACATTTTCAATAGTTTTTTGTAAATAAACACCACGACCACCAAAAGCACGATAAATCCTGCCCACATTATCGCAACACCTGCCTGCGAGCCGGCGGCAGTCATATTTTTTGTCATATTTTTGCCAGCCATCATGCAAACAAGCAGAAAAGCCGCAGGTATGACACTTATGCCGAAAGCAAAAAGCAAATGGCCTCCCTTGTAGATAATGCCAAGACCGATGCTTATTAATATCAAGGCGATGCAGCCGATACCGAAGACAAGCCGGGAATTTATCTCGGATTTTATACTGGCAAGAGTCTTGCGCATTTCTCTTTCAAGCCCGCTGGCAAGGCTGGTGAGCATCGGGGACGGCTTTTCAATCATCGTCTGGTCAGGCGATTCAACAAAGAGCTTTTTTATAGCAATGAGTTTATCAGCGGGCAGTTTGTCAGCGATTGAAATAGGCAGCTTTAATCCTCTGAAAAACGGCCTAAACCGCAACTGCACTTCACCTGTGTCCTGCTTTCTGGCGGCATCGTAAAGCGTCATAACAAAGCTTGAAGTATCGTTTTCGCGTTCCATCTGGATAACGGCACTGCTGCACTGCCATTGCGATATTGATTGATTATTCGACAGGTCGTATTCTATCAGTGTAACCCCGGTGAGTTCTATCTTCGATTCTTTTTTCGAAACAACGCAATCCTGCGCAGTGAAAATAATGTGCTTGTCATCGCTTAGCAAATTTCTGTAATATTTGCCCTGTAAAGTGCTGATAAAAGCGCCGTTGATTTCCTCTGCAAGCATTTCTGTAACCAGTCTGGCATAGGCATGGTCAACGAGTTTTTGAATCGGGTAGAACTCCTGTGGATTAGCCTGTATCTGTTTTATCTCGTTGAGTTTTTTGAAACGGATATTATCACCCAGGAGGCTGTCAAAACGATAATTCAGCGGGAGTTTCTCGAAATAGACCTGTTCGCCTTCGGGGCTCGTGTCGTAAACATCAGTTGCCAGAATTTCGAGGTCATTATATTTTGTGTGCGGAGTTATCCGTATATTTGCGGTTTGAGCATCAATGGTTCGGCGGAATGTCTGGTCTTTGGTTTCCACTATTACAACGCCAAAAAGCTGATCGTTGGCAGTATCAACGTAATCGGCTTGTATTTTGAATCTGCCGCCGGGAATTTCATAGAAGCCTTTTCGCTGAATATTGCGGAAACATATCTGTTTTGCGTCGGCTTTGATGACTCGTTCAGCTTTTTGTATGAAGCTGGGCATAACGTGAAAACTTAATATAAGCGTAGTGATTGAAACGACAATGCCAAGGAAAAGTCCGGGATAAATCAATGTCAGCAGGCTTACGCCGCTCGCCCGGCAGGCATCAAGTTCATTATCGCCAGCGAATCGGCCATAAATGAGTGCGGAAGAAAAAATAGCCGCGACAGGCAGAACGAAGGTCAGTATTACCGGCATAAAGCAGAAAAGGAGCGTTAGCACCTGCGAAGGGGCAACACCGAATTTTTGTATCGGCTCAAGCAGGCTGCCCAAGCTCATCATCAGCGAAAGAGCAAGCGCCGAGAGAATAAAAACCTTGAACAGTTCCCTGAAGATATATCTCTGTAATGTGTAAACCATTTGTACATTTTCTACATATTCGCGTTTTTTTCAACTATAATTTGCCCCAAACATCCAATATTGGCCCAAAATTGTTTTTTTGCAGGCTTTTTGGCGGTAATCATTATTCCCATTGAAGAAATTGCATTTTTTGTTATAATCCGGAGCATCTTATCGGTTTGTTTGTCCTTAAAATCCTGAATGCTACCAGGGAGTTATTATGAAAAGCGATTTGGCCATTTTTGAAGATTACAAAATCCGTCGTCTGTACGATGAAAAAAGCGAAACATGGTTTTTTTCGGTGGTGGATATTATACAGGTTCTAATCCAGCAGCCCGATTTTCAAGCCGCCAGAAAGTATTGGAATAAGTTGAAAGAACGACTGAAAAATGAGGGTAATGAAACGGTGACAAATTGTCACCAGTTGAAAATGGTTGCTGAGGACGGGAAAATGCGACTTACCGATGTTGCCAATGTCGAAACACTGTTGCGGTTAATCCAGTCCGTCCCAAGCCCTAAGGCTGAACCGATAAAACTATGGCTTGCTAAAGTCGGTTACGAGAGAATGCAGGAAATGGCCGACCCTGAAAGATCGCTCGATAGAGCACGGGAAAACTGGCAAAAGCACGGGAGAAGCCAAAAATGGATACAGCAGAGGATGATGGGACAGGAAACCCGCAATAAGCTTACCGACTATTGGAAAGACCACGACATTACGAAAGACGAAGAATTTGCCATTCTCACAAATATCATTCATCAGGAGTGGGCGGATGTTTCCGTAAAAGAACATAAACATATCAAGGGCTTAAAAACGCAGAATTTGCGCGACCATATGAGCGAAGCGGAGCTAATTTTTACTGCTCTTGCGGAACTTTCAACCCGCCAAATTGCCGAAAGCACCGAAGCCAGAGGATTGCCTGAAAATGAAATAGCCGGCAAAAAAGGCGGAAGTATTGCCAAAAAAGCCCGGCTGGAACTGGAAGAGAAAACGGGAAAGCCAGTTATTTCCGGAGAAAATTATTTACCCCCGAAAACCAATAAGAAATTAGGTGGGAAATAAAATGGCAGATAAACGGGTGTTTATTCTTGGTGCTGGTTTTTCAAAGATGGCAGGGATGCCTCTGGCCACGGATTTAATGAGCCACTTTAACATCAAGTTTAAAGAGAATGATTTGAAGGATGCTATAGAATGGCTTGGCTCTTTACAACAACGCATTGAATGGCTGGGGAATGGTAAATCAGGGAATATAAACATCGAAGAAGTATTCGACCTTGCGCAGTTCGATATTGAATTATGGAAAATGAGACAACAATTGTTCCAACTTGGTCGTAACTATGGTGATACGCATTGGCAAAAGGCAGAGAGCATTGGGGCGTGGTTAAGCTATATGGAGGACAATCTTCTGGATGTTATCTGGGAAGAACAGAAAAAGGCAAAACTTGACCAAATCGAGAAATTCTCGACTCGTCTGTGCCCTGATGATGTTGTGTTGACATTTAACTATGACACTCTTCTGGAAAACTCCCTAGAGCAGCAGAAGAAGAAATGGTATTATGGTTTCAAGCAAGAGAAGGACTCTGGCATAAAAATTCTGAAGATGCACGGTTCAATAAATTGGGTAATGGTTCCTCGTAACCAAAAAAATAATTTTGGCTATCCCCTGCTTTTTGAAAAAATTGACCTTAATGCTGATGACCATGGCATAAACGTATCAAATGAAACTGAATACAATTCTGTTCTGCTCCGAGTACCAGATGACAAACTTTCTGATCAGATTGAAGATAGAGATTTACAAATGCCTGGGAAGAAATATGAGATTGCAATTGCTGGTTTAGGGAGATACAAACCGCTCAGCGAACTGGTAGGATGTGGCGAGATTTGGAATAATGCGTTTACTGCGATGCGTAATTGTGAGCGGATATATATTATTGGTTTTTCGCTCTCGCCATTTGATACAATGGCTCGTTTACATTTCGGCGGGGTTATGATGGAACGTTCTAAGGAAGAAAAAAATAAAGAGCTACGGATAATGTTAATTGACCCCTCCGCACAGGATTTAAAGCCTAACTTTGAAAAAGTTTTTGGCTTTAATTCCAACATAAACGTAATAGAAGATAAAGGTGAAAAAGTCAATTGGTCAATTCTGAAGGTAACATAAAATGAAAAATTTGGAAGATTGGTTCTTGGATAGATTTATGCCTTGGTTCATGAATATTAGCCAAGGTGTGGGTGCGTTAACAATACTTTTTGGATTATCTTATTGCATTATAACACCCTTAGGCTGGGAATTATCCCATGTATTTATAGCAACATTAATAATTGGCTTCTTTTTATTTGGCGCTAATAGTTCAGCTAAAGATAGACGCCTTATGAAACAAATAAATGATCTCTTAGATAAAGAAAATGACAATCTGCTAAAGATTGTTAATAAAAAAAAATTGATAGATTACCCATCACTTGACAGCATAACTTTAAATGTATACAGAAGACTGGACACTGAAACACTCGCGTCCTACTCTGACACAAGGGAGGCGGATGGCAGCGATAAAGTCTATAAAAAAATAAAAGAAGCTGTGCGGGGTAGATATCTTGGTATTTCTAACGAAAATACGGAGATAGAAGAAGCTAATACACAAAGTTAAAAAATGGTTGTAACCGTAGGTGGCCTCTTTATGAAGCGTAAGACTGGGTGACACCTTTTTGCGTTTTTTGCAAAAGGATAGATTGGCTATTCTTAATTCGAAATTCGGGCTTGATTCAGCAGTAGGGTTTAGTGATTGGGAATTTCAATTCGAGAGATTCCCATTGAACAAATTGTTTTTTTTGCTATATTAGGCCGGAATAACGTATCGTTTTGTCCTTAAAATCCTGTTTTTGGAGATAATTATGTTCAATAGTAAGTATTTGCTGGTTCTGGTGCTTTCAGGGCTGTTTTTTGTTCTCGGCTGTGATACTCTGCGAAAAGGAAAGTTCACAGATGAAGAGATGGAAAAAATCAAGAGTCCCGTTACTTCAGAGCTGCCCAAGCCGACCGGCGGGTTTACTCTGGCGGTTGGAGATCAGAAACTGACCGTCGAAAATGTTCTGGCTCCAAGGAAAGATCAAGTCGCAAAAGTAGTACAGGACGCTGACAGCTATGAAGAGTTCATGGTTAATGTTAAGCCTGCGATGAAGACAATTGTGTCAAATAATATCGCTGACCTGCTGCTTTACCAGAAGGCTCAAAAAACGCTGCCCGAACAGGCTGATGAAGAATTTTTCAAAAAGACAATCGATGGCGAGGTGCAGAAGTTTATCGCGGCACACAACGGCAATTATGCCGATGCACAGAAAACCGTCGAGGCAATGGGGCTTGACTGGCAGGGTTTCAGAGATTATCAGAAACGGCTCATTATCGTACAGTCTTTTATAGCTACGCAGACCGATGATGAAGACCCTTTAAGCTACGATGAAATAGTCGCATACTATGACTCGGTAAAGGACAGCAGATTTACGACGAAAGCTTCACTTGAGTTTCGCTTGATAGATATTGTTCCATCGCAAATTATAGTACCTGACGTTAATGATGTTAATGACCCAAATGCACCAAAGCCTGACCTCGAACAAATGGCACTTGAGACCGCACAGCAGATAATGGATAAAATAAAGGCGGGTGAAGATTTCGCGGAGCTTGCTAAAAAATATTCAAATGATTATGCCGCTACCGACGGCGGATTATGGAAGCCTATAACGCCGGGATCCCTGGCAGAACCTTATAATATGATCGAAGATCAGATCAGGACGATGAAGCCTGGTGATGTTGCGGGGCCCGTAAAGGCTGGCGACCACGTATTCATTATCAAGCTTGTACAGAAAATCGAAGCGGGCACGGAGCCTTTCGAGAAGGTTCACGCCAAACTGGAAAAGGAAATGAAATTCCAGAAAAAGCGGCAGGCTATCGATAAAATGCTCACAGGCCTTGTTGACCAGGTCAATTCAAATGAAATAGACCTGTTTGTAGATTTCTGCATCAAGGAAGCTTATCAGAGATATAAAGTTGTTTCGTAAGGGAATCAATTGCAACAGATAATATTAAATGGTATTGACCTTGTTGACTGCCCGCGAATAGAGGAAATGATTCAACGGCATGGCGAGAAATTTCTCGACCGGGTTTTTACGCCTGCCGAACAAGCTTATGCGGGCAACGGCAAAGGCAGAACCGAAAAACTTGCGGGCAGATTCGCGTGCAAAGAGGCGGTGCTAAAACTTATCGGCACAGGCTGGCGAGGCAAAATAGCATGGACGGATATTGAAGTCGTCAACGACCCGCTCGGAAAGCCTGTTGTAAATCTTAGCGGCGAAGTTGAAAAAATCGCTAACGAAAAAAAAATCGGACAGATAAGCATAAGCATATCGCATACAGCAAATTTTGTAATGGCATCGGCAGTGGCATTAGCGGGGACAGAATGATTTCCGGCTATGATGTTATAGTTGTCGGCGGTGGACACGGCGGAGCAGAAGCGGCAAATGCAGCAGCGAAGATGGGGGCAAAGACGCTGCTGATTACGATGTCGAAAGACACTATCGCAAAAATGAGTTGCAACCCTGCTATCGGCGGAATCGCGAAAGGCCAGATAGTTCGCGAAATTGATGCTCTTGGCGGCGTAATGGGAATTGCTATCGATGCGACCGGCATACAGTTTCGTATTCTCAACAGCTCAAAAGGCCCTGCGGTGCAATCTCCGCGTGCGCAGGCGGATAAATATAAATACAAAGATTTCGTGCGGCAATATCTTGAGCAGATAGAAAACCTTGATATTGTCGAGGGTATGGCTTGCGATGTAATCGTCGAAGACGGCACTGTCGCTGGCGTTAAATGTGCCGACGGAAGCCAATATGCCGCAAAGGCAGTTATCATAACAGCGGGGACATTTCTTCGCGGATTGATGCACATCGGGGATGAACAGTTTCCCGGCGGAAGACTCGATGAGCCGGCGAGCAACGAATTAAGCGTTTCGCTTGAAAGGCTTGGGCTGACTCTCGGCAGATTAAAGACCGGCACGCCCGCAAGGCTTGATGCGAAAACGATAGACTATGATAAATGCGAAGCTCAGTATGGCGATAATCCTGCGGTGCCTTTTTCGTTTTTGACCGAGACAATCAATCAGCCGCAACTGCCCTGCTGGATAACATATACCAATCCGGAGATTCATCAGCTTTTGAAACAGTGCATCGACGAAGGCCGGTCGCCATTGTATTCGGGGCAGATACTCTCGATTGGTGCAAGATATTGTCCGAGCATCGAAACCAAAATAATGCGATTCGCGGATAAGTCCCGGCACATGGTTTTTCTTGAGCCGGAAGATTCGCAGAATAGCACTATTTACTGCAACGGCATCAGTACATCGGTACCTCGCGATGTGCAGGAAAAAATGTTCAAGCTGATGCCGGGTACAGAAAACGCGAGAATCGTTCATTATGCTTATGCAATAGAATATGATTTTTGTCCGCCGCAACAGTTGAAAATAAATCTTGAGACGAAAATCGTTAAGGGACTTTTTCTTGCTGGACAGGTCAACGGCACAAGCGGCTATGAAGAGGCGGCTGGCCAGGGACTTATGGCGGGAATCAATGCGGTGAGGATGCTGCAAAATAAGGAGCCGTTCGTTTTGCGGCGCGATCAGGCGTATATCGGCGTTATGATTGATGATTTGCTGACGCGCGGGGTTGATGAGCCGTACCGGATGTTTACATCGCGGGCAGAATATCGGCTGCTGCTTCGAAGTGATAACGCCGACCGCAGGCTAACTGCTGCTGGCAGGGAAATCGGGCTCGTTGACGATAATCGCTGGGCGAAATTTTGCGATAAGATGCAGGCTATCGAAAATATTAAAGCATACCTCAAGAAAACACGCACCGGCGGCCAAAGCCTTTGGGAACATCTCAAGAAGCCGCAAAATACGCTAGCGGATTTGATAAAAGATTGCGCGGAGCTGGGCGGTTTGAATTTTTCCGGCGATATTATCGAGGCAGTGTCGATTGATGCGAAATATGAGGGGTATCTTGCACGGCAGGAAAAAGTTGTTGAAAATTTTAGAAAACTTGAGAATCAAAAATTGCCGGAAAATATTGATTATTTTGGGGTGCCGCACCTTCGGGCGGAGGCAAAAGAAAAACTTACGACATTTAAACCTTATACACTCGCCCAAGCCGGCAGAATTTCCGGCATAACGCCAGCGGATATAACGGTCTTGCAGGTTCATCTGAAGCATACCAAGGCATAAGGGTAGGAAAAAATATTTTAGACACGGATTTTGGGGAGTACGTGGATTTTCACAAAAAAGATTAAAAATATTGACAAATCTTTCTCTGGTAGAGATAATTTTTACAGGGAATGGGTTTAAAAACTTGGCTTGGAACCTGAAAAATGATAGCAGCGCCACTGTTTATATTCGTAATATTGTGTTTTGTGTGCAGAGAAGAACTGGGCTGGAAAGGTATTTTAATTTGCATTTTTACATGGTTGAGTCTTTTAATTGTTTTTAGGTTATTGAATATTTCGCCCTATTTCTTTGTTATGGCTGAGGTATTGCTTGATATAGTTATTATTCTTTATGTCTTCGGAGGGGATATTACGATTAAATAATCACAAATCTAAAGACATCGTATAGACTATTTCTGAAAAGGTTAAAAACTGGCAGCAAACATTATGAAAAATTTCGGTGTATCGCAGGCAAAATTCGATCAGTTGCTCGGGCGGATGCTATCGCTTGGGCTGGCAGAGTCGGATATCGAGGAAAAATTCACCACATCATCCGGCCCAGGCGGCCAGAATGCCAACAAAGTCGCGACCTGTGTACATTTGAAACATTCGCCAACCGGCATAGAAGTCAAAATGCAGAAGGCCCGCACTCAGGCAATGAACAGATTTTACGCCCGCAGGCGACTATGCGAATTGCTGGAAGAACAAACTCTTGGGCAGGAAAGCCCAACACAGAAACAATACGAAAAAATAAGAAAACAAAAACAACGCCGAAAAAGAAGAAGCAAACTTTGAAGATTGGCAGGCACGGCCTAGGAAAAAAGGGATTTTATAATGATTGAGGAATTGATTAAAAAAAATCGCAGCACACGAAGATTTGTTCAAAGTGAAACTATTTCAATCGAAACTCTGAAATGGCTTGTCGGACTGGCTCGATTATCCCCTTCAGGTGCAAATCTACAGCCTTTAAAATATCTGTTATCCAATGAAAAACAAAAAAATGACAGGATTTTCCCTTGCCTGTACTGGGCGGGATACCTGAAAGACTGGGATGGCCCAGATGAAAATGAACGGCCAGCCGCTTATATAATAATTCTTGATGATACGCAAATTAGCAAAGACCCGGGATGCGACCACGGCATCGCGGCACAAAGCATAATGTTGGGTGCCGCTGAAAAAAGATTATCGGGATGTATGATTGGAAGCATTAACAGGGAAAAACTTCAGGAGGAACTCAATATTCCGGCCAGATACCATATAAGCCTTGTGCTGGCATTGGGAACTGCAAAAGAAAAAATAATCCTCGAAGAAATCGGAACAGATGGCAGCATAAAATATTATCGGGACGAAAATAATGTTCACCATGTCCCCAAACGAAGTCTTGATGAAATCATAGTATCCTTTTAACAGAACGGCCAAGGCAAATTATTTATTCTGGTTCCACGGGGTAAGACGCGGAATTCAACGTCTGGCATTCTTTTTGTAATCCATGTAATCATTGCCAAAGCGCAATGCCAACGATAGTTCCTCAAACCAAAGAAAATTACCTCGCCCAGCAATAGTAATTAATGTGGAGCTAATCGACAGCACATGCTCATTTTCTGTTTGCCGTTACGCACGGCCAATCATCTGTTCTGAAGGAAGAGGCGGGCAAGCCTTCTTTATTGAAAAGATTCGGCATCGCTGTATTAGTCCAGGCATATCTTACGGCAACGGGATTCCTGACCTTTTCGCTGGATACGACAATTGTGTTATTGTCAATTTCAGCATTGGCTTCGACAAATTTGCCATCTTCGCCAGCAATAGTGAAATCTGTGAGTTTGCCGCCTTTTGCTGTCAATCCACTGCCAATATGGTCGAAAAACAGCCTGATTACTGTTTCTGAATTTTTGGCTTTTTGTTCAATAGCCATTGATTTATATAGCGGGCCTGAATAAACGATATTTTTGTGGCCATATGTCTTGGCCAACGCCCAAAGCGCGAGCCTTTTGCCAACATCCTGTTTATTTTCGGGGTGGATGTTGTTGATATCTGATATGTCCATTGTTACGGCCATGCCGGTATTGGGAACATTCAGTGCCATCGTTTGTGCCTCACGAAGTTCAGGGACTATGGGTTCTTCAATGCCATTATCGAAGATGCTGTAATCAAATGATGCAATCTGTACATAGTAGAACGGAAATTGGCCCTGTCCCCAATCATCACGCCAGTTGGCAATCATCGCAGGGAAGAGCTTTCGATACTGCCAGGCACGCCAGGAATTGCACTCCCCCTGATACCAAATTACACCACGGATTCGGTATGGAACCAATGGTGCAATCATGCCATTATACAAACAGGATGGTGATTGATAATGGCCTGGCCCTGTTTGTTCCATTTGCAGGACGTAGGGTTTCGATGGGATCGGTGTGTGATCCGCCTTGGCCTTATTTACAGCCTGTGTCCATTCTTCTAGCTTCTGAGCATATTCTTGCTTTGCGAGGGGAAAATCCGCGACGCCCTTTGCAAATCGTTCGAGGATAGGTGCAAAATCAGGTTCGGCTTCAAGCACCTCTTTTCTGATCCATGCTTCGGCTGGAGAACCGCCTTTGCTGGCATGAATAAGGCCTATAGGCACCATTCATTTCCTGATGCAACTGCCGGCCAAAATAATACGCCGCAGCGCTGAACTCGGCTGCTGTCTCGGGAGTGCATTGGGACCATGAACCGACACAATCCTTCTGCGGCTTATCCGCGATAGTCATGTTTACGTTAAAAAATCTTATGTTGGGATAATTTGCCGCAGCTATTTCATTTTGTGCATTTGCTGAATAACTTAATGACAATCCCATATTCGATTGTCCTGAGCAAATCCAGACTTCACCAATTAAGACATCTTTGAAAATGATCTTGTTCTTGCCGGTTATGCTGATTGTAAATGGCCCGCCAGCTTTTGGAGTTTTTATTTTTGTTAGCCAATTGCCATCTTTATCCGTTGTTGTTGAGGTTCCTGTCCACTGCCAGCTTCCTTTTATATAGATTTTTTCACCTGGTTCAGCCCATCCCCAGATTGGTGCCTTTGCTTTTTGCTGCAGCACCATGCCATCACCAAATATCGCAGGCAGCCTGACATCTGCTGTTGCAGGCAAAACATTCAACAAAAGCAAAAAACAAATAAAAGCTGGAACCATTTTTGTATTTTTCATAACAGGTGACCTTTAAATGAACAAAGATTTACCAAATAATACGTAAGCTTGTGCATCTTTCAAGTATAAAAACACATCAAGCAAATAAATAATCATAATAAACAAAAACTTCAAGCAAAGATTCTCTATGATAATTAACTGATTTTACTATATAATATTGTGGCAATGATTCAAATAATTATTTTTTCAATGAGGGTGTATGCTTAAGATTACTTTTATGGGGGCCGGAAGCTCTGTTTTTGCAAAAAATCTTCTCGAAGATTGTCTTCTGAAAAAGACGCTTAATGATTTACATATTGAATACCGGATGAGCAAGATAACAAATACTGTTCTTGATAACGCCAATTGTCAAGCGATTCCCTGCCAATATGGCACTGGCGAAATACTGCCAAAACCCCTAAAATACTACATAATAAGGCCTTAGCAAAAAAACATATTCAGGAACGCGATTTGCATCTATATTTACCGACACTTATTATATATTTTGCGAGGTAAAATATGAAATTTGACAAATTCACCATCAAGGCACAGGAAGCACTGGCCACCGCTCAGCAAAAAGCAATGGCCCAGTCTAACACCGTTCTGACAACGCTGCACCTGCTCGCGGCAATGCTCGAAGACCAAGACGGAATGGTAAGAGCAATTCTCAGCAAAATAGGCTCAAACAT
>CAMDDF010000009.1 GCA_945890885.1 Candidatus Kuenenia stuttgartensis
TCAATGTCAAAACCGATATACTTTACCATAGAGCCTCCTGAAAAATTGTTATTGTGGCGTTTAACGACGACCATGTGCTAAAAGCAGGGCCATCTATACGATTAGCCCGGATTATAACAAACCGGGAGGCTCATGTTACATAGCTTATCTGTGGTGTTTTGGAAATGACGTTATCGTGTCGCTTGTGTTCCACGCTTTTATTATAAACTTTATTCCGTTCTTAAGACTGCAATCATTATTTGCGATTGTTCGGTGATGGGGCCGCTGTTTGTAAGCCATACGCCGCCGGGGCCGGCACCCCACGAATAGACAGGCCATTGCAGAGTCGATGGTATTGTCTCGCTTAAAAAATTAGCGACCGCATCAGCCCGCAGAGCAGACAGTATCCACTGGTCTTTGCCGTCGCGTTCCTGATTGGCCATGCCTAGAACATATAGCTTAAGATTTCCGCCGCTGGCATTTTGCTGAAGGTTTGCGGCGAACTGCGTGAGATACTTTTTCGCGTCATCATTGAGAGTTTTCTGGCCCGGTTTGAAAGTGATGGTGGCGGTCGTAAAAGTAGTATTGCGTGCGACAATCTGCGAGGGCAATGTTTTCATCGACTTAGCGATTTTCTGGAACATTCGCTTCCGCTCTTCTTTTTTGGCATCGATGGTTCTTACCGTCGGGTCTTCATCGGGTTTGCGTACGCCGTATTTTTTTCTCTCCTGCTCAAACTCCGGCGAGACTTTTTTGCCAAGAAGCATACCGAGGCCGAAAGAGTTGATGTGTTCCACAAATGCTTTCTTGCCCTCACCGAAAACTTCGGGGCTTTGCTTGTCGGCCATACTCAACAGCAGAACGAAAAATGTCAGCAGCAGCGTTACCATATCCGAAAAGGTAACGATGTATGCAGGCACCGATGGCGGCGCATCCTGTTGAAATTTTTTACTCAATTGTAAATGCTCCGTTCAAGCAGAACGATTTCAAGTTTTCGGGTTGCCCCGACGGATGACGCAGAAGTTGTGCCGGAGGCGGATATGCTGAACATATCGCTGCTAAGGCCTGTGGTTTTAAAATAATTCAAGACCGCCCACGCTCTTTGCAAACCCATATTGTTGTCGCCCTTATCTTGCGGGTCGGCTTCGCTGATTACGATTCTGGCGTTGGCTTCTTTTAGAAATACCGCCATATCCTCGAGAATTTTTCTGCCATCAGCTGAAATGGCACTTCCTTTTCCAAGAAAGATTTTAGCCGATGCGATTATAAAAACTTTACGATTCTGAAAATCTGATTCGTTGTTGCTTTCGTTGAGACTTCCGGTAGCGTGGATGTCCATCGTAGGTTTTTCGCTGCCTTTTTCAATCTTATCCGCTGGCGTTATCGGGTTCGGCAATGTAAAGGATTCAACGTCCTCTTTTGGCTGGACACCGATTGAAAACTCACTTTTAAATACGGAGCCGAGTTCGCGAATTTTTTGATTTTGACCAAACGATGAAAAGCTAATGAGCAGAACGAAAAACGTCAGCAGCAACGTCATACAATCGCTGAATGTTACCATCCATTCCGGTGCGCCTGCTTCGACTTCCGGTTCTGGCTGTTTCTTTTCACGAGCCATTAAATATTCGCCTTGATATTTTCTCTTTTGCTGTGCGATACGAATGACTGCATTTTTTCGCGAACAAGCGTGGGGTTTTCGCCTTGGGCGATTGAGCAGATGCCCTCGGTTACCATTTCCATCGCGATAGTTTCGCCTTTGGAGTAAATACCGAGTTTGCCGGCGAGCGGTATAAATATAAGGTTCGACATGAAAGCACCGTAAAAAGTTGTAATCAGCGCAACTGCCATTCCCGCGCCAAGTCCGCTGGGGTCGGATAAGTTTGAAAGCATCTGGACAAGGCCTATCAGCGTTCCTATCATTCCGAAAGCCGGTGCAGAGGCTCCCATAAATTCGAGGATTTTTTTGCCGTTGGCGTGGCGTTCCTGAAGGTACTGTATCTCAAGCGACATAAGATCGCGAATGGTTTCCGCGTCCCGTCCGTCGATAACCATCTGCAAGCCCTTGATGAAAAATTTATCGTGGAGTTTTGGGATTTCCTGCTCAAGGGCAAGAGCGCCGTCGCGTCTGTTGATAGCGGCGAAGTTGACCATCTTTTGAATCAGCTCCGTGGGAGACGGAACTTTCGAGACTATCGTTTTTTTGATGATTGAAAATATTCCAAGGAACTGCGGCAGCGAAAAATGTATGAGCGTAGCGCACAGCATTCCGCCGACGGTAATTGCCAGCGATGGAATATCGAAAAACATTTTAGCGCCGACACCAGTGGCAATTGTGCCAATGATGACCACCATGCCCAAAGTTACTCCTATTATTGTTGCAATATCCATATCTTACTCTTTCTCTGTTTACTGTTTCTCTGTTATTTTTTTGAGCTTCTGGCAGAAGTACGCAGAAGTCGAAGGCTCTTTTTCGGCCATCGCCGCAAGCACTTTGGCTTTGGTTCGTTCGTTCATATAGTAAAGGATTTTTACCGCGTCGTCAGAGCTGGAGATGCTCTTACTTTGAGCCATACTGGTCAGTATCGCCCCTGCGTTGTCAGCATCCATCTTGTCATATGCGGCAGCTAATGCGGTCAGATTATCTTTTTCGACAGCAGCGATTATGACCATGCTTTTTTGCAGAGCGTCCTGCTCGTTTCTAAGCTTGGTAACGGCAGAGGCTGCTTCAATTCGGAGCTGATTGAGTTTTTCGGTGTCGCGGTTAATCTCATCCTGCGCCGACTGGAGCCTTTGTTCCTGCACAGTAAGGTTTGCAAGTTTCTGGTCATAATCCTGTATTTTGCTGCGAATCTCGTACGTCAGAGCCTTGAGCTGATTTTCTGTCATAGTTTTTCTCATGCTCTCCTCAGATTCAGGATTTTCTGAGACAGCGGGCGTTTTGAGATTGAGCGGATCAGTTGGGGTTTGCTGCTGAGCTGCTGCTTCGGCAGGGGTTATCGCTTGCTGCTGACCCTCGGCAGGTTTTTTGGTAATCCACGCAAAAGCAAATGTTCCGCAGAAACTTATTAACCCGAAAACCAGCGTTATTATTATGATTTTTTTATTCACAAATCTATCTCCTGATTTGATGATTTAATATTTTCAAAATTTATACTGTTAAACTGATCTGTTGTTGCGAGAGTATATTCTGGGCAAACCTTGATGTTGATGCTTCGTTCATCTCGTTTTGCTCTTTCTTTTCTTCTTCTGTTATGAAATTGATTTTTGCCTCTTCGCGTAATTTTTCCAGTCCTTGCCTAAACTGTCTGATTTTTAGGACCTCTGCCATTTTTTCTTTATGCTGAGACTGGAGGTCGGTTTGTTTTGTCTCAAGATTTTTTATTATTTCATTATTTCTTGCCGAGCTTGCGATAAACATCGCCTGCCTGACCAATCTTGTATCCGGCCTTTCTTTTGACAAGCTATCGAGCATATCCTTTAATATATTTTTCTGCATCATCAGCTCAGTCTTTACCGCTGAAATCTTTTCTGTGATTTCAAAAAGCTCTACTTTTTTAAGCTGTTCCTGCTTTGCTCTGATATCGAGCAGCCGCTGTAATTTCCATTTAAACTGTTTCATTTCTTCCTAACACCAGCGACGGGAGCGGCTGAGACGGGATTTAATAATTCGTCCCATTTCTTAGCAATTGCAATCATCTTGTTGACGGTTTCCGGAAAATTGCTTTTGTTTCTGACGGGCTGAACAAGAAAATCATAAATATTTTCGATTAACATTATAGCTCCATCAATTCGCCGATTGCTTCCCTTCGAAAATGCTCCGATGTTTATCAAATCTTCAGCATCGAGATATGTTGCATATATATCGCGAAATTTCAAAGCGGCAGCTTTATGCTTTTCGTCAGTAACGGCTGGCATCAATCTGCTTATGCTCGCTAAAACATCGACAGCAGGAAAATGTCCGCGATTAGCAAGTTTGCGTGATAAAACTATATGGCCGTCTAAAAGACTTCTAGCGCTATCGGCGACTGGGTCGGACATATCGTCATTTTCAACCAGCACTGTAAGCAGGCCTGTGATGCTTCCTTTTTCGGAACAGCCAAGCCGTTCAAGCAGCCGAGGCATAAGAGCAAATACGCTGGGGCAATAACCTTTTGCGGCAGGCGGTTCGCCCGCGGCCAGTCCTATCTCGCGTTGAGCCTGTGCAAAACGTGTAAGCGAATCCATCATAAACAGGACGGTCTTGCCTTTGTCGCGGAAATACTCTGCGATTGTTACCGCAAGGAACGCTGCCTTTACTCTTTGAATAGGCGGCGAATCCGATGTGGCGACTATGACTACGCTGCGTGCCAATCCTTCTTTGCCGAGGTCTCCTTCGAGGAACTCACGCACTTCTCTGCCGCGTTCTCCAATGAGCGCGACGATGTTGACATCTGCCTGGCTGGAATTTGCGATATCGCCAAGGAGTACGCTTTTGCCGACTCCGCTGCCTGCGAAGATGCCGACACGCTGACCCTGTCCGCAGGTTAGTAGTCCATCTATGGAACGGATGCCAAGCGATAATGGCTTGGATATTTTTTCTCTGCTCATTGCTGGCGGACTGCCAGAGTCCAGCGGCCTTTTTTCGGTTCCTACTAATGGGCCTTTGTTGTCGATTGGTTGGCCAAGGCCGTTGATTACCCGGCCGAGTGCGTTTTCGCTGAGATATATGCATCGTGGTGTCGATTGGGTTGTTACCGAATCGCCCGGCGAGATGCCTTCGATGTGTTCGAGCGGCAGAAGTATCAGTTTACCTTCATTGAAGCCTACAACTTCGGCAAGGGCGCGTTTTCCATCGCGGATATGGATACAGCAAAGTTCGCCAAGGCCGACCTTTGGCCCGCTGGATTCAACGGTCAGGCCTGAAACACGGATTATCGAGCCGCTGCAATTATGCAAATTGACTTTTTTTAAGACAGAGTGAAATTCGTCAAAGTCAATCAGCTTGCCCGTTCGGCTGG
Organism: Candidatus Kuenenia stuttgartensis; assembly: GCA_945890885.1. Classification (GTDB taxonomy): domain Bacteria; phylum Planctomycetota; class Phycisphaerae; order Sedimentisphaerales; family CAMDDF01; genus CAMDDF01. The sequence goes on from CAMDDF010000009.1 coordinate 4,977, forward strand.
GTGAGATGCTTTGCGTTATATTATTTTCTTCCGTTGTTTTGCAGGTTATCATATATTACACAGCTATTTTAAGAGCTTTGCTTATTTCTTCAAGATGGCCATTGATTAACGATTTTATTATTCCTTTTGGGCTTTCGACCATACATTCAGCATGGCCGATGTTTGAATCAGCAACAAACCTTGCGCCATCAAATATATCCGCGGTGCCCGTTTTTTGAGCTTCCTGAAACAATGCCAAATCCTCTGGATTCAAACGTATGGTCAAATTATTACGAGCCGGTGCATTTTCGATTGCCTCTTTTATGATCGATTCGAGTTTATAATCTCTTTCGGCAATTTTCTGCATTAGCACCTTTCGGGCAATTTCTACCGAAAGACGGGCGATTTCCTCTTTGTGGCCTGCGAAAACATCATTGCAGTATTCATCGAGTTTTGCGATAATGCCTTGAAGTTTGCCGCAAAGGCTGTCGTACAAATCTTTCTGTGCATTGGTTTGCTCCATTAGTTGAGCCTGCGGCGAATCCGCACCGGCAACAACGCCAGCCATGATTTTCACCGAGGCTATCGGATTAGGAAGACTGATGGTACAAACATTTTGCATATCGTTTTATTTCATTGTTCTACAAAGTTAAGCTCGCCTTTTTCGTTTATGCCTCGTAAGACATTGACGATTTCTTCGCGGGCGGATTCGATGTCCTCTTTTTTCGGCGAAGACATAAGCGAAGTTTCCTCCTCTATCGCAGCGGCGGCTCGTTCGGAAATATTAGCCTTAATTTTCTTCACGAAAACATCGTCTGCCTTTATCAATGCCTTGGCAAGCTGTTGCGAATCAACTTCACGCAGGGCAGTCTGCAAAGACCTGTCAGCGACTAACGGCAAATCTTCCCAGAGTATCATCAGCTCGGCGACATTTTGACCCATCTCGCTGTCTTTTTCGCGTATGCTGCTAAGGAGTCCATCGCGGATTTCCTTAGTAAGATTTCTGAGCATCACCGCAACCTTTCGCAGCGACTGTGTTTGATTTACAACACCACCGCCAGAAGCAGCGGCAGCAGAGGCTTCTTCAAGTCTTTGACAAACCATCTGAGCAATTCGCATCTTCGCTTCGATGTTGATTGGCTCGGAAGCTGTCATTCTTGTAACGGCACCCGAACGAACAGTTTCACTTAGAAGCCCAAGCACCTCGGAACTTTTCTTTGATGTAAGTTCCGACAGCACAACCGCGATAGCTTGCGGATGTTCCTTTTCCAAAACCATTGCTAATTTTTGAGAATCAGCGGAACGGATAGATATGAACGGGTCGCGTTTGTAAAGCAGCTTGCCGATTTGAGTCTGTATATGCAAAGCCTTTTCAGTGCCTACGGTGCTTTTGAGCATTGAACTTAGAAAGCCCTTTACCTGAAAACCTTCTTTGACCTTGAGCTGATTGCAGAACTGGTATGTGACTTCGAAGCTGTTTTGTGTGTCGCACAAACCCGAAGCGTCCATATACGCAACCTCCACAGCCAATTCCTGCACCACTTCGGAATCAACACCCTTGAGCAATTCCGCTGCTGTGGCTGGGTCGAGACTCATCAATAACATAGCCGCTTTTTGTCTTCCGTTGAGTACCAATGAACTAACTCCTTTTATCTTCAAGCCAGCTTGAGAACAATTGTTTTACCTGCTCAGGATTATTCTGCAAAGAGGACACTATTTTTTTTCGCAATGCCGCAGGGTCGAAATTCTCTGTACCGGCAAGAGCCATATTATTAGCGGAATCCACCTGAATCATTCCTGTTGCTGATGAAGCGGCGGCCTTATTTTTGGCTCCAGTGAACATCTTCAGAACCAGCAAAGCACAAACAGCCATTATGCCAAGGGAAGCCTGGCCTGCAATTTTCGCATAATCAAGCCCGCCGGATTCTTCAGCTTCAGCCGTTGCATCGACAGGCTTATTGAATTTGACGTTGACAACTTTCAGTCCGCCTTCTGCCAACTTTGTGCCGACAGCACGTTTGATGATTTCCTCTACCTCGCTTATATCCATTATCATTGCGGTGCTGGCTGGGGCGGCTTTGGTTTTGTCATCCGTTTCGCTTGCTGCGACTTCGGCTGGCGACAAATCGACAAAGGCCGCGACGGTGAGCGATTTTATTTCGCCTGCAAGTTCCACCGTCTGCTCAACGGTTTTGGGAACAGAATATTCGGTAAGAATAGTTTCATTCTTTTTTGTGCTTCCAGCGCCTTCTTCAGAGTTGCGTGCACCGGTTTCGGATTCGCTTGAAATCTCTTCTTTTTTAGGAACCCTTTTACCTTCGTCATAAATTTCTTTTGCGACGTTGCTGCTGGTCATATCTATTTCTGCACTTATCCGCACCATTGCCCTGCCTGGGCCGAGTACCGCTGCGAGCATGTCTTCAACTTTTTTGCCGAGGTTCTGTTCGACGCGTTCCCTGTAATCAGCGACGTTGCCTGCTCCGCCTGCCATTGCATCATCCGATGTATTCGAGAGAAGCTGGCCCTGGCTGTCAACGATTGTTACGTTTTCCGATTTGAGTCCTTCGATACTGCCTGCGACCATGTGTGCTATCGCCGCGATATTCGATGGGCTTAATTTATAGCCTGGCTTTATTCGCAGTACGACAGATGCGCTGGTCTGCTCTCTTTGCGAGCTGAAAAGCGCGTGTTCCGGTTTTACAATGTGAACACGAACATTTGTAACGCCGTCTATCATTTGTATGCTTTTGGCGATTTCATCCTGAAGGGCGCGCTTTAGATTTACATTCTGCACAAACGGGCTTATGCCGATTTTTTCATCATCAAATATTCCGTAGCCCTTTTGGCCATTCGACGGCAATCCCTCTTTTGCCATATCCAGACGAAGCTGAGTTATGCTTTCTTTCGGGACGTAAATTGTCGTGCCACCAGCGCCTAATTTGTAAATAATATTTTTCTCGCTGATTTTGTCCGTGATTTTTGCGGCTTCCTCGACTTCAATGCCTGAATACAAAACGCCCATATCGGGCCTTTGTACCCAGTACGTCAACGTCATACAGGCGATGCCAGCGGCAATGACAACAGCCATCAGCAACGCTCGCTGAACTATACTTACATTCTGCCATACTGCTGCAATTTTTTGAAGAAAACTCATTAAATCATTCCGTTAATTCTTTTCAGTTGGTGTATTAGAGTTCAAATCGGCATGTTCATTGTCTGCTTGTAGGCTTCGATAAGTTTGTCCCTTACGCCAACAAGGAGTTTAAAGCTCATATCAGCTTTGGCGACTTGTGCGACTACCGATGTGATGTCCTCGTTCTTGCCGCTGAGCAAATCCTTTATCGAAACTTCCGATGATTGCTGAAGGTCATCGACTTTGGATATTTGGTTTCCAGCGGCTTTGATGCTGTCGGAAAATCCGCCTTTTGTATCTGTCGCTTTAACGCCGGATATGCCGGATATGCCTGAAACTGAAGATACTGAGCTGATACCATTTACATTCATCATTTTTATTTACCTTACCTGAGAAGTTCCAGTGTAGTTTCTACCATTGTCTGATAACGCTTCAAAACTGCTGTGTTGGCTTCATAAGCTCGTGCGGCAACATTAAGACTCATCATTTCGATAGGTACGTTTACATTTGGCATTGATACATAGCCTTGAGCATCCGCATTGGGATGGCCAGGCTTGAGAATCTGCTGAAAATCGCTCATATCCGATGAGAGTTCGTCAAGCTTTACGCCGCCGATGCCGTCGCCGTCGAGTTTGAATACAGCTTCCTGCCTTCGATAAGGCTGGCCGTTGCCGGTGTCGGTTGTCTGGGCGTTTGCGACGTTGGAGGAAATTACATTGATGTTTCGTTCCTGCGCACGAAGCCCGGAAATCGCTATATCGATAGGCCCGAAGTTTGAGTTTACTTCCATCTATATGCCTTTCAAAATACTGTGAATCATCTTACATTTATCGCTAAATCGATTTGCTGGTACTTTTTCTGGAGCAGACGAATATAAGTCTTGTGGCGAAGCGTGTTTTTGACCATTTCGCCGACTTCGACTTCCAGAGCCACATCGTTATTTTTTTCATTCAACGGCGTGTTCATCGTCTGATAAATCTCCGGCTCAATATCGTCCATGTTCGTATCGCCCGGCGATTCCAGCGCCTTGGCCAGCATTTCCTTGAACCCGACATCGACCCTGCGGTAGCCGGGAGTCTGCGCGTTGGCCACGTTGCTGGCTATCGTTTTCTGGCGCAGGCTTTCGGCGTTTATCCCTGACTGGATAACGTCAAATATATTGTTTATGCTGGACATCGGTACATCTCCAGAATCGTAAAATTCAGTTATACCGTCTTTCATAAGCAATAATTGTGCCAAAAACGCGATAGCATATATTGATGGGCCGTTCGGAAACTGTCGAAACGCCGCTAAAGATTGATAGAAAGCTGTTAAGAGCGGTTTTGCAAAAAAAACTTTGCGCTGTCGAAGACCTCGGAATGGCCAACACCGACAGGACGCTGTCAGAATATTGTACAGACCATCATTTTTTCTTACACCTGCGATTTTTCTGGAGATACCGATTAAACCCCCGTAAAAGGCAGAAGTCCATTACAAATAAACAGTTATAGTTTTTTATGGACTCCATCGCCGGCAATTGGCATATCAGTTGCTTTAATGGTACAGCATGAAAACAAACGTAGATACAAGTGCCAGCGTAATGTCGGCACTGATTAAGCCTGCCTCGCAAGGCAAGGCTCGTGCTGGCGGTATGTTCGGCAGCGAAAATAGTTGTATCACATCCGACGCATCCGCGACGGACAGTTCCAAAGCAGCAAAAGCTGGCAAAGCATTTGCCGATACTCTCAAGGATAAAATATCTACCAAGGCTGATGACCGCCGAGACAAGCCGGAGCAGGATTCCGATGAAGTTCCAGTCGATGCTGTCGCAAATTCGGCGTTGTCAGCCGTTGCCAGCGAAACGCAGCCACAGGTTCAAAACATAACATTCAGCAATCCTGTTGTCGCGGAAGCGGCCGCCCAGACTGTTGAGCAATTACAATCGCAGCTTACAAGCGAATCCGGTAAGCAGGCAAGCATACCTCAAACGCCAGCAACTATCAATCCGGTCATCAAGCCCGCTGAAGCTAAAACGGAATCCGTTTTGCAGATAGTCAGCGAAAACGCCGTTGAGCCTGCGATGATTTCACCTGAAATACCTGAAATAACGGATGGAACTATCCCGGCTATCAGTTCAGAAGAAAATGCACAGGTTCTAAAAGATGCGTCGCAAGCTGAGAATCCGGCCTTGCCGATTACAAAATCGCCTGCTGTACCGCAAAATACGATACCTGCTCAGGATTTAGCTGCGAAGCCTGCTATAAATGTTAAAAAAGCCGTTTTTGGTACTGAAAACACGGTTGAAAGCAGCAAACCCGCGAATCCACAAGCAAGTAATACGGTCAATTCCGCTGTGGAACAGCCTGCACAATCCGCCCCAAAGCTGGTAAGTCCCGCTACGATGGCATACATACAGGAAAACCAGTTTGTCCAGCAGGAGACAATTACAAATAAAACAAAACCGCAGACATCGGACGGCACTGCATCCACCGAGCCAGTTGCTGAGTCCGACATCGATATCGCGGTTGACGCTCTGCCGCAGGAACAATCGGCAGGCAAAAATGCACAGCCCCAAACCCAGAACCAGACAACCTTGAATACCGATTCCAATTTCGGCAGTGAAGTATCCGCTCAGGCAATTGCCAATAATCCCCAGCAGACCGCTGGCAAAGAATTTTCGGTCGCCGCATTAAATACTACGCCTTCTGATATTCATAATACAAATTTCGGCAGCAGCGTCAGGGAACAGGTCAGCAATTTCATACAAAGCTCTTATCAGCCCGGCGGCCAGCAGCAAATCAGCTTTCGGCTGAATCCTGCTAATCTGGGCAGCGTCGCGGTTAATTTTCAGGAAAACGCTGAGGGCATTACCGGCACTTTGCACGTGAACCAAGCTCAGACAAAAGATGAAATCCAGCGTGCTATTCCGGAAATGATTCGCAACCTCGGCGAAGCGGGCATCCATATTAAGAAACTTGAGGTGGTGCTGACAAATCAGCAATCATACGATAACGCCAAAGACCAATCGTTTAATGCCAGCCAAAACGGCAACCCCAGCCAGCAAAATCAGCCAGAATCCGGACAGACCAGCGGCGGCACAAATCAAAATCAATGGAAAACCAATATCGCCAATTCCAGCAAATTTGACCAGCAGCAGGGTTATCACACCGATAAATCCATAGATATGCTGGCGTGAAAACTCATACCTGATTATGACATTGATTTGTCCGCCAATTTGGGGTATTATTCACTGCTTGGTTGAACATAAAAATAATATTATATCCTTATTACAGGTATTTCGATGACAGACAAGGTCAAACTCAAAAGACGTCCATTCGTAATGATAATCCGTGACGGCTGGGGCTTCAACCCCGACCCAAGCCAGGACAAAACCAATGCAATCAAGTGCGCCAAGGTGCCGGTCGATGATATGCTGATGAGCCAATATCCGCATTGTCTTATCGAAACCAGCGGCGAAGCGGTGGGCTTGCCAGACGGAACTATGGGCAACAGCGAAGTCGGCCATCAAAATATCGGAGCAGGCAGAATCGTTTATCAGGAATCCGTCCGCATCACAAAATCCATCCGCGAAGGCGACTTCTTCGAGATCGAGCATTTCAAAAAAGCGATAGCACAGGTCAAAGCCAACGGCGGCAAATTACATTTGATGGGCTTATGCAGCGATATCGGCGTACATTCGCTGCTTGGACATCTCTACGGGCTGCTTGAACTTTGCAAAAGAAATAACGTCAAAAAAGTTTACCTGCACGCATTTACCGACGGCAGAGATTCGCCGCCAACAAGCGGCAAGGGCTACCTTTCGGACATACAAGCCAAGATGAAAGAAATCGGTGTCGGCGAAATCGCATCGATAATGGGCAGATTCTACGCTATGGATCGCGACCAGAGATGGGACAGAGTTCAAAAAGCTTACCAGTGTATGACTGACGGTATCGGCGAAAAAGCATCGGACGCTTTGCAGGCAATGCAGGCAAGCTACGAAAAGGACATCAATGATGAATTCATCGAGCCTGTAAATATCGTTGACGCATCGGGCAAACCTAAGGCGCTTATCGAAACAGGCGATGCGGTTGTGTTCTTCAATTTCAGAGGCGACAGAACCCGCGAAATCACACGGGCATTTGTCGATGATAAATTCGCAGGGTTCCAGCGCAAGATGATTGCGAATCTTTATTATATATGTTTGACACAATACGACGCGACGATACCTGCGCCGGTGGCGTTTATGAAACTACCTAAGATGAAGAACATCGCAGGCCAATATTGGAGCGAGATGGGCTTGACGCAGTTCCGATGCGCAGAGACCGAAAAATATGCTCATATAACATTTTTCTTCAACGATTATACCGAGCAGGCCTTCGATGGCGAAGACAGGCAAATCGTCCAGTCGCCAAAGGTGCGCACTTATGATGAAAAGCCGGAGATGAGCGCATTTGAAGTTCGTGATGAGATTATGAAGCGGCTCAATAAAAATGAACACGATGTTTATATTATCAATTTCGCCAATCCCGATATGGTCGGCCATACAGGCGTGCTTGAAGCGGCAGTTATCGCGGCCCAGACCGTCGATTCCTGTGTCGGCACGATACTCGAAAAAGTTAAACAGCTCGGCGGTGCGGCGGTAGTGCTTGCTGACCACGGCAACTTCGAGAAGATGTACGATGTCGAAAACCACATGGCGCATACTGCCCATACCATAGGCAAGGTGCCATTCATAGTTTTCGATGAGAAGAACAAAGGCCGAAAGCTCCGTGATGGCGGCGCACTTGCGGACGTTGTGCCGACGATGCTCGATCTGATGGAACTTCCCGTACCAAAAGAGATGACCGGCAAAAGCCTGCTCGTGTGATTATGCCCTTTCCCGGACTTTGTCAGTGTCGGGGAAATCGACAACAATGTTTGGCTCGGAATCTTGATGCCCGAAGCAATCGACGATGCACATAGCTTTTGACATAATCGTTTTGTGACAGCCGCAGACACTTAGCACATCGCATTCTGTGCCGAGAATAAACGGATGGCCTGCGCTTTTCATTTTTGCATAAAGCTCCATCGCTGAACGTCTTACGCCTGCAACAGTAATTTCATCATCGGAATAGAATTTCTTCGACGGCAGATTTCCATAAAGCACGATATCCTTTGGAATAATCGCGGCATCTTCCCATAGCTTTCGCGAACTTCCAAGGCTTAGCATAACAGGATTGAGCGATACAAAAGCCTTTACCATTTCATCGGTCAACTCGCCGCAGCAATGGAAAATAAGGTCTATGCCGTACTCGTTCATCGCTGACGTTATTCGCTTATAATACTTTAGTACCATACGCTCGAATATATCCGAACCGCTGGCCATCTGCTTGGGCGATATATAAACTTTATTAGCGGCAGGCTCTGCAATGAAGAACGCTTTGGCGCCAGCCTGGGCCTGTGCCTCGAAAGACCGCATAATTATATCGACGGACAACTCCATCAGCGTCTCGACGGTTTTAACTTCGGGGTCTTGTTCAGCGGTTAGTCCCATACCAGCCATATAAATCGCCGTAATAGGGTCAGCAAGAAGTTTCGTCATAAGCGAGAACGGGCCGATGCTCATACCGACCGGCAGAAGATTCGTATTTTGCGCAATGAACTGTACCGCATCAACATTGGCTTTTAGTCTCGGGTCGAGCGGGCCGGAAAGACCGGCGCGAATTTTTTCTATCTGCTCATCCGTCGGGCAGCTTGAGAAATGCCACTGTGGGATATCATTCTCCGAGATACCGCCAAGTGAACGAAGCATCATCGCTTTTTCAAGCATCAAGTCCATAACCGGCATCGCCAGCGGAGTTTTAAAACGTTTGGCAGCTTCAGCTATAACGTGGCCGAGACGCACGCCATCACGCAGAATATCGTCGTGGTCGTTATATTCCCGAAGAACCAAATCCGCACCAACCGGAAAGGATAATCTTGCATTTGCCATATTCAGATAAAAATCACGATTCATAATTTTCCTTTGTTTTTACTAAAATACTCGACCTTACACATAAAAGCATAGCAACTTCGACTGGCGGACTCAATAGCTATCCATAGCATTAAACCGCTAATCGATAACAGTTTCCTGCCATATCAGGCTATGGCGATTTCCGTAATCTGGAATTTAGGATATTTACATTTCTTGACATAGCCAACTTACCGGGTATAATCAGCGTAGGTTTATAAGGGGATTTGCTATGGCGGATAATAAAGTTTACGAGCCGTTGCTGGACGTTGAGAATGTCCTTGGGATACTCAGCAAGATATCTATTTTTGCGGGGCTATCTGATAAACAGCTTTACAGACTCTTTCGACTGCTCGAAGAGGTCAGCTATCGCAAAGACGAAATAATCTTCTGCCAGGGTGATGTGCCAAGCTACATCTATATTATCAAATCAGGCAGAGTAAAACGATTCAAGGAAGAAGACCACACCACCCTTGAGCTTATCGTAATAGGCCCAGGGCAAAGTTTCGGCGTTTCGTCAATTATTGGTATTCAGCATCATGGGTCAAGTGCGATTGCTGTCGAGAATACGGAACTGATCGTTCTTTCACGAAAAATGCTGATGAGCATTTACGAATCCGATATGGAACTTTTCAGTACGCTTATCTTCAATATCGCTCGTGAGGTTTGCAGACGGCTGCACAGCAGCGAAGATATTCTGCTGCATTACCTTGCGACGAATAAACCGACTGTTAGCTGATGCGGTTTTATGGTCAGCTTAAAATTTATGGGATAATTAAATTAAAGGAGCCTAAAAATGAGAAAAACATATCTGATAATTTTGTTGGCGTCTCTTGTTATGGTTTTTACGACAGGCTGCAAAAAAAAGGCTGACGAACAGAGCCAAAGTGCTGCCGAAGAACAGATGCCGTCGGTGGAAACTGGCGAGCTTAAAACTGCGCCTGATTTTGCCCTGAAAAATTATGATGGTAATGAAGTAAAACTTTCCGATTACAAAGGCAAGATTGTCGTACTGGAGTGGTTCAACTATGAGTGCCCGTTCTGCAAATACCATTATGATGATACTACCACAATGATTGATATGGCCAAAAAGTACAGTGCTCATGGCGTGGTGTGGCTGGCAATCAACAGCACTGCACATCAGACGACAGAACTGAATCAGGAATTTGCACAGACACATAATATTGCATTTCCAATTCTTGATGACCGCAGCGGAGAAGTGGGGCACAAATATGGTGCAACAAATACGCCGCAGATGTTTGTCATAAATAAAGAAGGTAAAATCGCTTATGAAGGGGCTATCGATAATGCTCCGCTGGGCAAGATTTTAGATGACGGCAAAGAGGAAATAAATTACGTTGCCAATGCTCTGGATGAATTGCTGGCAGGCAAGGAAATCAGCGTCAGCAAAACCAAGCCTTACGGATGCACCGTTAAATATGCCCAATAAATCAGGCTACCATTTCGTCTATCAAACGGGCAACTTCAAGCTCGGCGTTTTTCTCTGCCAGCGGCATGGTCAGTGCGATGAGGCTTGTGCTTAGCTTTTTCATTTCGGCATGGTTGTCGAGCAGTTTGCATGCGGCATCGTAAATCGGCTCAATCGAGTTGAAGTACGGCATAAATTCGGGAACGAGTTTTTTGCCAGCAAGGATGTTGACCAGCGATAGATGTTTGGTGAGAATGAGCCATCGTCCGATTAGATGCCAGAGAAATTTATTACCCTGATACATTATCGCCATCGGGCAGCCTGCCGATGCAACTTCAAGACAAGCCGAGCCGCTGGTTACTAAAGCTAAATCAGAATTTCGCGCCGTGTCGATTACTGTCGCGATTGAATACTGGCAATCGAATCCGGGGATTCTTGTGTTCTTAAGAGTGTTCTTTGTTTTTTCGTTAAACGCAACAGCGGTGAATGTGATATTTTTATATTTGCGTTTCAGCTTCATTGCAATTTTCTGCATCTCCGGCCAGATTGATTCTATCTCGTGCCGCCGTGAGCCGGGAATGAGTGCGATTTTCGCGTTTTTCGCGTTGAAGTTTTCGTACAACTTGGCGGATAAGCGTATTCTTTCGTATTGGCCCGCAAACAACGGATTGCCGATGAATGTCGCATTTGCGCCCCTGCTGTTGAACCATTGCTCTTCAAACGGCAAAATGCACGCAAGTTTATCGCAGCATTTTTTGAGTTTTTTGATTCGCCACGGCGCCCACGCCCATAGCTGAGGCGCGACGTAGAAAAAGGTTTTGATACCGATTTTTTTCGCAAGTTTTGCAACGTGAAAATTAAATGATGGTGAATCGCAGACGATTACAAGCTTGACGGGATTTTCTTTGAGATATTGCTTTATGCGTTTGAATATTTTATAAAAGTACCCGATTTCCGCCAGCGCTTTGTGAAGCATAGCCGCACGCGAGACAGTGTTTTCAAGAAGTAAGCAGCCTGCCTGTTTCATATTATCTCCGCCGATACCGATAAATTCTATGTCAGGGTTTTGCAATTTTACTGCCTTGATGAGCTTGGCGCAGTGGATGTCGGCACTTGCTTCGCAGGCACTGATGAACACTTGTATTTTTTTATCGTCCATATATTATATACCGCTTTCGATAATTTGTTTTGTCTGGCTCACTCTGTTGGCAGCCAGCAGTTTGCCTGCCATCTGTACAGCTTGTTCGCTATCGATTTTTTCGATGTAATCCTGAATCGTCGGCATATATGCCGGGTCAAGGCTGAACGTGGTTATGCCCATTCCAATCAGCGCCGGGATGTATCTTCTGTAATGTGCCATATCGCCGCAGATTGAAATATTTTTGTTATGTTTGTTTGCGGCAGCAGCGACTTTGTTTATCGCCCGCAGCACTGCCGGATGATGGGGCAGATAGAACGGCGCCACGTTTTCGTTTGTCCTGTCAACGCCGAGCATAAATTGTATGAAGTCGTTTGTGCCGATACTGAAGAAGTCCGCCTCTTTGGCGAAGTCATCGATTAAATCGACTACCGCGGGCAGTTCCACCATCATCCCGATTTGCGGGCTGGGGTTGAACTGCATTTGAGAATTTTTAAGCTGACGGATGCAGTCGTTAAGAATGTCGCGTGCTTCGAGGAATTCATCGAGCGACGATATCATCGGAAACATAATTCTAAGGTCTGCGTCCTTGCCCGCACGGAGCATCGCTCTTAGCTGCTGCGTGAAGACTTCCTTGTTCTGGAGGCAGAAACGGATACTTCGCATTCCAAGGAACGGATTTTGTTCTTTTGTGTTCTGGTAATACGACAGGACTTTGTCGCCGCCGATGTCGAGCGTTCTGAATATCAGCGGCTTGCCTTGCATCAGTTCGACAAGCCTGCGATATGTAACATACTGTTCCTGTTCGGATGGAAAATCATTTCGGATAATAAACGGAAATTCCGTTCGATAGAGTCCGACACCCTCGCATTTCATTTCGCATGCGAGCTTTGCATCGGTATAAAGATTGACGTTAGCAAACAGCGTTATTTTTTTATTATCTTTCGTGAACGTCTCGGCCCTGACGGTATGTTTTTGTATATCGAGAATCTGCCGGGCAGAGCTGTGCGTTTTGTATTGCGCCTTTATCTGATCCGATGGGTTTACATATATCGCACCATCATCGGCATCGAGCAAAACGACGGTGTTGGGAGCGATGTTAAGCAGCTTTTGTTCTGTCGCGATGAGCATCGGAATTCCAAGCGAACGTGCGAGTATCGAAAGATGGCTTGTTACGCCGCCGCTGACGAGAATTATGCCTGCGATGTCTTCGCTTGAAAATTTTAAAAGGTCTGACGGAAACAAATCCTGCGCGATAACGATTTTGTTTTTTACGGGCGTGATTTCCTCGATGGACGATTCGAGATTTCCGATGATGCGCACTGAGAGGTCTTCGACATCCTGGATTTTTTCCCGCACATATTGATTTGATGTCGCCGCGAAAATGTCGATGTATTTTTTCGATATGCTCAGCACAGCTTTCGGCGGCTGGGTGCCCGTTTCAATCAGCTTGGCCATAGTGCCGACGAACTCTTTATCTTTGAGTATCAAAAGGTGCGACGCGAAAATCAGCGAGGCCGCATCGCTCAGTTTTTCCTCTACGCGTTTTTGAAGCTCTTCAAGCTGATTTTCAGTTTGCTTTATCGCTTTGTGGAAATCATCAATGTTATATTTCTGTTCAAAAGACCTGTTGAGAAGATTTTTGAAAGTTTTGTCTTTGTCAATGACAACCGCTGGAGCCTGAGCAAAACCTTTTGAAGCGATAGAGGCCTTGAGGCTTTCGATTTTTTCCTCATCCTTATCTGCGTGTTTAGGCTGTGTCTGGCTGTGAATCGAAATAAGGAATTTTGCGTTTTCTATTATATTGGCCAGCTGGCTTGCAACGGCCTTGCAGGCAACTTCCTGCTCTGCGGTGAATTTCTGTGCGGATATTCTTTGCAGCGACAAAACACCGATGCGGTTGTGTCCGCGAGCGATAGGTATCGCAAGAAAGTTCTGATATTTTTCTTCTTCGATGCCGGCAAAAGCTTTGAAGTCCGGATGATTGCTTGCGTCTTCGATGTTGAGCGTTCGCAGCTCCTTGAGAGCTTTACCGACGAGGCCCTGCCCCAACTGAAGCTGAACGGTATTAGCAGCTTTGGGGTTTAATCCCTGAGTTGCTTTGAGCGTGAGCATTTTTTCGTCTTCATCATAAATGTAAATCGAACAGACATTGCAATGAAGATGCTTTGAAACCATCGCCACCGTCTGATGAAGAAAATGCTCGATGCTCATACTGTTCTTGAACAGATGATTAAGCTCGCCGATATCACATATAAGCTGCGTTGGATTCATTTGGCCTGCATTTCTATTGCTCTAATCATCAAAATACGATTGCGATAATATATCAGCATGTCCGCCATTACCATCAGGCAATTGGCAGCGTAAAGATATATCACGCCGTCATAGCTATAAACGATTTTATGCGTGATTCCCGCGACATAGCCCAGCCAGACGATGCAAAGAAATATTATGCTCTTGCCGGCGTTCTGCTTTGCCCGCCAGCTTTTGACTATCGAAAACGGCCACGCCATTCCAAAGCATATAAGCATTATTATTTCGAATATGCTCACTTTGCTTAGTCCTTTATGCCGAGGTCTTCTTTAGTGATAATCCTGTCGAATTCAAAGCCTGCCTGTGTGATGTTTTCCTGAGCGCCTTGTCTGCGGTCGATTACTGCGACGATTTTTTTAACTTTTGCGCCTGCTTCGGTAATTATCTTGGCAGCTTCGATAACCTGTCCGCCGGTTGTCGCGATGTCTTCCACGACGAGAACAACATCACCTTTGGAAATTTTGCCTTCGATCATTTTGCTTGTGCCATAATCTTTTTTGCTGTTGCGGACGATGATCCAGTTCTTGCCGGTTTCCATCGCTGTAGCAGCCGCAAGAGCCACGCCGCCAAGTTCTGCACCTGCTATAAGCGTAACATCATCGGTAACGTATTTGGCGAACTCTTTGCCGAGAGCCTTGAGAATATCGGGGCATGTCTCGAAAAGATACTTGTCCATATAGTAGTTGCTTTTTTTGCCGCTGCGAAGAATGAATTCACCTTCGAGATATGCGGTTTCTTTTACTCTGGCGATAAGCTGGGCTTTGTTCATTTTTATTTTCCTTGAATATCGTTATACTTTTAATTCAACTTTTTTATTTAGGCTTTGGCGATAATTTTTCCTTATCGGCGAAACGACTTCCTTTATGAAATCATCGACCTGCTCGGGGCTTCTGCCAACATAAGCTTTGGGTTTTAGCACCGATTTAAAGTCAACGTTTTTAAATGCGGGGTCTGCTTTCAGCCTTTCGATAAGGTCGTTGCTCTTGCCGTGCTGCTTAACCTGTGCGGCGGCGGCATGAGAGTGTACACGGATTAGTTCGTGAATTTCCTGACGGTTGCCGCCTTTTTTGACAGCTTCCATCATTATATCTTCGGTTGCCATAAACGGCAGCTCTGATTGTATTCTTGCTTCAATAACCTTTGGATAGACAACAAGGCCGTTGACGACATTGATGAGGATTTCAAGTATGCCGTCAGTCGCGAGGAACGCCTCAGGTATCACGATTCTACGGTTTGCCGAATCATCAAGCGTTCTTTCGAGCCATTGTTCCGAAGCTGTCATAACCGGACTGCTCGAAAGTGAAATGACAAATCGTGAAAGTGATGTTGCCCTTTCGCATCTCATCGGGTTGCGTTTATAGGCCATCGCGCTTGAGCCGACCTGTGATTTTTCAAACGGCTCTTCGATTTCCTTGAGGTTTGCAAGCAGGCGAATATCGTTGCACATCTTGTGCGCCGATTGCGCAACCGAAGCCAATGCGTTCAGGGCGAGCGTATCAATCTTCCGCTGGTATGTCTGGCCAGTAACAGCAAGCGTTTTTTTGAAGCCGAAAGCTTTTGAAACTATCTTGTCGAGCTGTTTAACTTTATTGTGATTGCCGTTGAACAGTTTTAAAAATGATGCCTGCGTGCCGGTGGTTCCCTTTATTCCACGGAAAGCTATTGTTTCCAGGCGTTGCTGGAGTTCTTCTAAATCCATTGCGAATTCATACGCCCATAATGTGGCGCGTTTGCCGACGGTTGTCAATTGCGCGGGCTGAAAGTGCGTAAAACCAAGCGTGGGCATTGCACGATATTTTTTTGCGAATTTTGCCAAACCGTCGATTACCGATGCGACTTTGCCCGTGATAATTTCAAGGGCTTCCTTAATTATGATAAGGTCTGCGTTGTCGCCGATGTCGCAGCTTGTAGCGCCAAGGTGAATAATCGGTGCCGCCTTTGGTGCCGCGTCGCCGAAGGTGTGAATGTGCGCCATTACATCGTGGCGAAATTTTTTCTCGTAATCAGCAGCTTTTTTAAAGTCGATGTCATCAAGATTTTTGGACATCTCGTCGATTTGCGACTGCTTGATATCCAGACCCAGCTTTTTTTCAGCCTTTGCAAGTTCCAGCCAAAGCCGGCGCCATGTACCGAATTTTTTCGATGGGCCAAATAGCTGTGCCATTTCAGGCGAGGCGTTTCGCTCAACCAGCGGGCTTGAGTAAACATCGATAATTTTTGCCATTTTCAAATCCTTCTATATCTGCATTTCATTAATTATACTTTCGATTTCAGCGATATCCTGCCGTGATAATGACCAGTCGCCAGCTCTTGCGGTTTCACTTATCTGGCCCGGTTTGCGCGCTCCGACGATGGCGCTGGTTATTTCCTCCCTGCGCAGTACCCATGCAATTGCAAGCTGAGCGGAAGTTTTGCTATTTCGCTGTGCGATGGGTTTGATTCTTTCGACAAATTCGAGATTCATGCTGAAAGCAGGCTCGGTAAACAGATTATTTTTCCTTCTATGGTCGTCCGGTGCCAGCGTATCAAGGTGTTCCCTGCTGAATTTGCCGGTGAGAAGTCCTCTTGCCATCGGGCTGTACGCGACGATGCCGATGTTATTTTTTTTGCAGAACGGCATCAGGTCTTTTTCGATGTCGCGGATAAGCATACTATATGGCGGCTGAAGGCTTGCGACAGGATGAACCTGCTGGCACTTTTCCATCTGTTCGATACTGAAATTCGAGACACCGGCGAAACGGACTTTGCCGTCTTTGATGAGCCTTGCGATTTCCCCCCAGCCGTCAACAGCTTCTTCGGTGCTTGAAGGCCAATGAATCTGATAAAGGTCGATAGCGTCTACGCCGAGCCTTTTGAGCGACTGTTCGCATTCCTGACGGACGCTTTTGGGATTGAGTCGGGGTATCCGCTCAGTTTTTTCATCCCAGACCAAGCCGCACTTTGTGGCAATTATCGGCTTTTGGGATAGTCCTTTGATTGCCTTGCCGACAATGATTTCGGAATGGCCATGACCGTAGATCGGTGCGGTGTCAATCCAGTTTATCCCGTTGTCGATTGCTTCGTTAATTGTGGCGATAGAGTCCTGGTCATCCTGAGGCCCCCAGCCAAATTGCCACGGGCCGCCGATTGCCCATGCTCCAAGGCCAACGGTTGTCAGATTTAAATCTGAAAATCCCAGTTTTCTCGTTTTCATTGCAAAACCCTTTCAAAATCTGTCAAGCAGGATTTTATCATTGTTTTTATGGATTTTCAACGATGGATAGTCAAAGATATGTCAACATTTTTGGCAGGAAACAGGTTTGACAGCAAAAACGCTATTATAAAGCTGGTGCCGAAACAAATTGGAAAATTGTAAATCCAGTGGATTTTGACGAAATAGCTCAGATATACCATCGCCGCCATAGCGATAATCGTGCCGATGACCCATGCGACGAACGAGGCTTTTCTGGTGAGCATCCCCAGCAGAAATATCGCAAGCACCGGCCCGTTGAACAGGCTGACAAACGTATTCCACGCGATGATTATCGTATCGTGCTTTGAAACCACCCAGGCCATTACGATCGTCAGCAAGCCGAAAACCAATGTCAGGATTTTGGCTAATTTGACATAATCAGCATCGCTTGCTTGTTTTTTGCTAAGCGGCTTTACGAAATCATTGATGATAACAGTCGAAAGGGAATTTATGCCTGAATCCATACTTGACATCGCGGCGGCAAAAATGGCGGTGATAATCAGCCCCGAAATGCCGTTGGGCAAAACTGTGATTACATAGTACGGAAGCATTGCATCGGAATTTGCCGGCGGAGTTGTGTGCGTCTGCGAATAATAAGCGAACAAGCCTATGCCGATAAACAGCAGCAGGGCATTGATAATAACATCGGTGAAAGAATTGAAGATTACCGCTTTTGCAAGCCCTCTGAAACTTTTTACGCTTATTAGCCGCTGAACAGTTATCTGGTCAACGCCGTAATCCTGCATAAAAATAAAGAAGAAAGCAAATGCGGCAGATGCGGCGGTCATCTTGAACCAGTCGAATTTTAGTGAGAAAATATCAAATTTGCCTGCTTGTGAAGCGACCGAAAAAATTTCTGCATAGCCGTTGTTGACGTTGTTTCCCAGCGATATAGCAATCCATACCGCACCAGCACAAAGGATTATAAATTGAATCACATCCGTCCATAAAACCGCACGAAGCCCGCCGAGCGTTGTATAAAATGTTGCCAACAGGCCCATCAGAATTATCGAAAACCATAGGTTTATTCCGGTTGCAACGCTAAGCGCCAATGCAGGAGCATAAACAACTACGCCAAGCCAGCCGAGCCGAGCCAGTATAAATAATGAACTGACCGCATATCTTGCAGACTGGCCATATCTGTGGAGGATATATTCATAGCTGGTTGTGATGCCCAGCTTTCGATAGAACGGATAAAATGTAAATATAATCAGCGGCGCAATGACCGGGCTTAATATAATACCGAAGAAAATGGCGACATTGCTATTATAAGCAAGACTCGGCAGCCCCATAAAAGTCGATGCGCTTGTCAGAGAGGCAAACATACTCATAGCCACAACAAGCCATGGCATATTCCTTCCTGCAAGAAAATATTCTTCGGTGGATTTTTGCTTTCCTGCAAAGAACAGGCCTATCATCGCCATCGCCGACAGGTACACTATTACTATTACCCAGTTTAATATGCCGAAATTATGACTCATATTATCGGTACTCTGCTCCGGGATATAAAAGGTTCAATGATAATGTAAGTATCGGGCTGAAAATATAGTCAAAAACCGTCCATGCGATAAACAGGCCGAACATTCTCATTGATGGATTTGACATTATTGTGCGGTATTTTTCGAGAACCTGACCTTTGAGAAAAAACTCCATTATCGCCCTTCCATCCAATGGCGGAAGAGGTATAAGATTAAAAACAAAAAGCAGAAGGTTCAGCGAAAATAGGATGCTCACTAAAATCGCCGCACCGTTGGCGATGCCTGATGATGCCGGAGCAACAATGCTTGAAAAGTTTATTCCATCGGGCATGGCAAAAAAGCCGGTAAAGATACCAAGATGTATCAATCCAGCGGCAATGAGTACCAGAACAAGATTTCCTGTCGGCCCAGCCAGAGCCATTATAGCGGATTTTTTTGGATTATGATATGCCCAAATCGGGTCATACGGCGTGCTTGCCCAGCCAAACATCCACCCGCTGAGAGCAAAACTTAGCAACGGAATTATGACCATTCCGAACGGTTCCCGCCTTATATGCGGTAAAGGGTCGAGCGTAACCTGGCCGCCGTGATACGCGGTCGGGTCGCCAAGTTTCAGTGCGGCAAATGCGTGCGCTGCTTCGTGAACGGTAGTTGAGATTATAAACACCACATACCACGCCAGTGCCATCGGAAGCATATCAGAGCCTAACTGCATTTGAGTTTCTCCATCATTACCTGCCGCCGGGGCCGAGAACATCAGCAACTGGAGCATTCCACCAGCTTTTATCTCGCAAGTATTGTTTCATCATTATAGCGGTTAATACGCCGTCGCCGACAGCGGTTGCAAGCTGCATCGCTGCGCCGATTCGGCAGTCGCCAGCAACGAATATTCCGGGCACATTTGTTCGCAAGTATGCATATTCGCATTTAATAAAGCCTGCGTCGCTGAGTTGTATTTCGGTATTTTTGAGGAAGCCGGTATTGGGAACCATTCCGACAAAGATAAATACTCCATCGCATAGGTATTCTTCTTCCTGATTAGTTTTGACATTTTTGAGTTTGGCTCGCTCGACTTTTCCGCTGCCTTCGATTGAAGTTATCACGGTGTCGTATCTGATGTCGAGATTAGAGCCGGGCTTGTTTGCGTAATTAACGAGTTCCTCGACAAGCACTTTGGTTGCACGGAATTCATCCCGCCTGTGAACGATTGTAACGTGGTCAGCAAATTTCGCCAGATGCAGCGTATCTTCAATAGCTGTGTTGCCGCCGCCGACAGTCAAAACCTTTCTGCCCTTGAAGAATGGTGCATCGCATGTGCCGCAATAGCTTACACCTGCTCCTGCGTTTCTGAATTCATCTTCGCCGGGTACGCCAAGTTTTCTGTAATCGCTGCCGGGCGTTAGGATGACCACTCTGCTGATGAATTCTTTTTTCGATGTTGATACTTTGATGTTTCCATCGGGCAGTTTTTCGATGTTCTTTACTTCTGAGTTGGTCTTGATCTCAGCGCCGAAGTTTGTTGCCTGCGTGAGCATTTTTTGCACAAGGTCAGGGCCGGAGATGCTTTCATAGCCGGGATAGTTTTCGATTCGGTCGGTAGTGTTGATTTGTCCGCCGGGATAAAATTTTTCGAGTACAACGGTTTTGAAACGGTCTCTTGCGCTGTATAGAGCAGCGGCAAGACCAGCTGGTCCGGCACCTATTATAAGGCAATCATAAACATTGTCAGACATTTTTCACCTCTCAAATTCTTTGTTTGGAATTATAGCTTTGTATAAGTTCATACCACATTGGGAATAATTTTTCAATTTCGCTTTTCTCGGCTGGTTTCGATTCGTAGCCGCTGGAGAGATTTATAAGTTTTATCATTGAGCCGTTTGCATCAAGAATAATATGGTTGATGGTCTGCTGATTATCCAGGCTCCTCAGAATTATAACACTGTTCGAGCTGTTGGGGTCTTGAGGCTGTTTCTCAAATATTGTCGGAACTATTCTGCCTCGGCTGTCGAGGATGTCCAGTATTATTGATTGGCTGTCGCTGTGCTGGAAAGATTTGGCGATGATTTGATAAAAATATTCCGGAATAGGAGGCACAGGCAATGATAAAGTTATGGGTTCAGCCAGAGTAAAAGCCTGCAATTGCAGGACAGGATGATTGTACAGAATTTCATAAAATTCCTGCCTTGCGTTTTGCTGGTATTCAAATTTACTTTTGATGCTGAACGATTGAAGGTCGGCAGAAAACGTCAGTTCCTCAACTTTAGTGTTGCCAGCTTCTTGATCATTCATGTATTCAAAGCTGGTTATTGCTGTATTTTCAGCCGCCAGATGCGAAAGTTTTTCAAGGTAAAATCCGACAGGTTTTCCTGATGAGTCCATAGTGAGATATTGGCTGTTTTGCCGAACGACGGGTTCAGCAGAGATTCGGTTGGAAAAATCGCTGGAGAAATTTATGCCTTTGATTAGCTGTGGGTCGTCATTATATGCCAAGCCTTTTTGCAGGGCAGCGAAAATTCTTGAGATAGTCTCGGAACTTTCAAATGATTCTACACGGATTTCAAGCTGCCTGGAAAGATTAAGGTTGCCCAGAGCTATGATTCGATACACCCTTTGAGATTGGATAGTTTTTTGCGGGGAAAGGAATCTTTCCATGGTTTCAAACTGCACCCAGTGAAATTTTTTGTCGCCCAAGGAAAACTCACCCTTATTGGTGATGCCGAGCCGGCTGAATTTATTGTTGAGGTATTGTTCCGGAGAATCCTGAAAATTGGCAAGGTGGCAGATGAATGTTGTTGCAGTGGTGGTTTTGCCCGCAATTAATACATAGGATGTATTGTTGTAATTCCATTGGGAATCACTTTGCCAGGATGGCCCTTGGGGCAGCGACACTGCAAGGCCGGTGCCTGCCAAAGCTATCGGCTTAGAGAGTTCAATTTTCGTCCGCACAGATACCAGCATTTTCGCCGCAAGGATGGTAATAAGCAAAAGGGCAAGAAACGCTATCTTGTCTATGCCGGCAAAGTTGAGATTTTTTAAAATATTTTTCATATAACTGAAATCATTTCATTTGGTTTAAGGATGTTAACTAATCCACAATGGAGAGCATAGGATATAGCTAAATGCTCAAGAATAAAAGTAATAATGCCGAAAATTTATTATAGCATTGAAATTATTGGAAAGTTATTTCAGAGATGGGTATGTTTGAGCCGGAAACGCTTAAAAATCAGGGCATAATCAAGGCTCTTTGCCTAGCAAAGCAGGGGTCAACGGTTCTCAATATGAGCTTTTTATCTGCGGGGAAATGGAAAACCGCTAAAACTTACGTATCTGGGATCGATGACAATGAGGTTATGATTAAATCAGACGAGCCTGGGCGTGTATGCTGTTCGGAAATCCTCAAGACAGACCAACCGGTCGGTATTTCATTTGAAATAGAGCATTTTAAGTATATTTTTGAGAGCAAAGTGGTCCGTTGTTCCCAAGAAAATGGCTGTACAGTGCTTGAAATTCCAGAAAAAATCGAAAAACTCATGCGTCGAAGCTATTCCAGGGTACTGGTTCCTGAAAATATGGCGGTGAAAGTTATGTTCTGGCACAGGGGTTATGACGATGAAAAGGGAACTGTGCCGGATGAGGATTTTTGGCAGGGTCGGCTTTTGAATCTTTCTGCTGGCGGTATGAAAATGAGCATATCAGCGGATAAAAAGTGCCATTTTGAGCCAGGCCAGCTTGTTGGCTTGCAGTTTACCGCGATGCCTTACGAAAAGCCGGTGCTTTTAGAGGGTCTTGTTATCCATATTCATCCTGCCGAGGATGGCAACGGTGATTTTTTCGAACTTGGCGTAGAGTTTATGGGGCTTGAAATAAGCTGGGAAGGCAGAAACAAATTGCGTAGGCTGGTTGAAATAATCGAGCAATACGAGAAAATCAACGGTAAAAACGGCCACACAGGCAACGGAAAAAAGTCCGCTCAGACATAGAGTTTATCCGCTTTGGCGGCAAAAATGAAGTCGTTTTCGTGTAAACCGCCGATTTTATGTGTCCAAATGGTCAATCTGACCAGTCCCCATGCAAGAAAAATATCCGGATGGTGGCCTTGATTCTCAGCCAAATCGCCGACTTTATTGACAAAAACAAGGGCTTCCCTGAAATTTTTGAATTTAAATGACTTTTCGAGCTTTTTGTCTTCGATGATTTGCCAGCCATCGGGAAGTTGCTGTTTTAACGGTATAATTTGTTCCGGTGCAAGAGGCGGCACACCGCCTTTGCAGGGAGTACAGACTTTCGAGTCAAGCGAACATCCGCCGTTCTGCATTTTGCTCCTTATTGTAGTTGGCAGACAGCCTCAGCAATTGCCTTGGCGATTTTAATCTGATGGGCAGGGTTGTTGAGCCGTTGGGCTTCCTGTTTGTTGGTAAGATAGCCGCATTCGATAAGTACAGCGGGACTTGAGTGCTGAATAAGTACCTTAAAATCAGCATTTCTTACGCCACGGGGCTTAAAACCCCAGTTTCTAAATGATGCATTTATTTTCATCGCAGCAGTTCTGCTCTTTTGTGAGGCACTTCTAGCCACATAAACAGATGGCCCGCAGATGCTGAGATCATGAGGGTTTGCGTCAGTGTGGATGGCAATGAACAGGTCTGGTTTGTACTTTTGGGCAACAGCTGACCTTTCTTCAAGTTCTAAAAATGTGTCGCTTTTTCGTGTCATGATAACTCTTGCGCCACATTTTGTAAGCTGTTTTTCGAGCTCGCGGGCTATCACAAGATTGAGATATTTTTCCTGCGCGGAAGAGTAACTAGCTTTGGTTGCACCGGGGTCTTTTCCGCCGTGGCCTGGGTCGATTACTATAACTTTACCATCGAGTGAATTATTGGATGATGGACTGGTGTATGTTGATGTTTTTGGTTTTGGTGCTGTCGGCGCAGAATTTTTATACATATTCGGCGTATAAAGCGGCTTGGTCTCAGCAGCAGGGGCAGTTATCTGGGGGGTATAATCTTGGGGTGCGCCGCAACCAATGATGAACATTGCTGAAGATACGAACAGGGTACATACTAATCTATAGATATTTGTCACAATTACTCCGATAAAAACTTAAAAAAATTATAGCCGCTTTACATTAATCGGCAATATAACCGAAATTCGAGAAATATTTTAAATATTTTTAAAAAAGTATTGACATTTTTCGAGAGTAAGACTAAATTGGTCTTACTTGGATTATGTAAAGGTTTTGTTTGATGAACTTTATAAAACAAAATAGTGATTACGCATTGAGAATGATTGTTAATCTTGCCCAGGCTTATCAGCGGGACGAAGTTGTTTCTGCTCATAAGCTGGCGGAGGAAGAAGAGGTATCTCCTCAATTTACAGCCAAGATATTGCAAAAGCTTGCCAAGGCAGACCTTATCGAATCGTTGATGGGACCAACCGGCGGCTATAAATTGAAAAGGCATCCTGAAGAAATTTCCATGGCGCAGGTTATTGTTGGGATGCAGGGGCCGGTATGCCTCAATAAATGTTCGCCTGGAATCGCAAGCTGTCCGAGGCAGCCCAGATGTCCGATTTCCAGAATTGTGTGTGAACTTGAAAGTGATATCGTAAAAAAACTATCTAATATAAGCATCAAAGATATAATTGAAAATAAAGGAAAGGGGTTTAACGATGGGCGATAACATTCTAAGTCAATGCTTTGGCAAGGCGGCCGACCTTTTAAGTCTTGTCGATTACGCCGCAGATGCGGTTGTCAGTAAAACACTGCTCGACAAGCAAACAGGGACAATAACTTTATTTTCATTCGATGCCGGACAGGGATTGAGTACACACAGTGCCCCTTACGATGCCTCGGTCTATGTGCTTGACGGCAAGGTCGAGATAACGATAAGCGGAAAGGCAAGCGTAGTGTCCGCGGGTGAATTTATTATAATGCCCGCTAACCAGCCGCACGCACTTAAAGCGATAGGAAAATTTAAAATGTTGTTAATAATGATACGGGATAAGAAATAAAAACTTTGAAAGGGATGAAAAATGTCAATGTACTGTTATCAGTGTGAGCAAACAGCAGGAGGCAAAGGATGCACAAGAGTTGGCGTTTGCGGCAAAGATGAAACCACCGCAAATTTTCAGGATGCCCTTTTGCAAAAAGCCAGAGAGATTTCTTTCTATGCCAATCGTGCAAGAAAAGCAGGGTTATTGGATAATGCGATTGACAGATTCGTAGTCGAAGCATTGTTTCTTACCGTAACAAACGTAAATTTTGATTCCGCAAGGATTCAGGAATTCATCACCAGAGCCGACGCGATAATTGTAAGGGCAAAAAATATCAGCGGCACAACCGATAAATTCACAGCGGTCAATATTGGTGATGTTCCGTTTATTGAGGCGCAAAAGAGCAAGCTCGGCGAAGATATTACAAGCTTGCAGGAATTGATAACTTACGGATTGAAAGGTTCGGCGGCTTATGCGGACCACGCGGCGGTGCTTGGTTTTCAGGACGATAGTATTTATGCGTTCTTTCACGAGGCGTTGGATTTTCTCAACGGCAAAGATGCTCTGAATGTTGATAAGCTGGTTGGGATGGCGATGAAGTGCGGCGAAGTGAATTTGAAAGTTATGGAGCTGCTCGATAAAGCAAACACCGAAACTTACGGCCATCCAGAGCCGACACAGGTGAAAGTATCGCCTGTCAAGGGCAAATGTATTCTCGTATCAGGACATGACTTGAAAGACCTTTATGAGCTTTTGAGGCAGACAGAGGGATTGGGTATCAATATTTATACACACGGCGAAATGCTGCCGTGCCTTGCGTATCCCGGTTTGAAGAAGTTCAAACACCTTGTCGGTAATTACGGCGGAGCGTGGCAGGATCAGGCGAAAGAGTTTGATGCTTTCCCCGGCCCGATTTTGATGACGACAAATTGCATTCAAAAGCCGAAAGACTCATATAAGGATAGAATTTTCACAACAGGCCTTGTCGGCTGGGCAGGTGTAAAACATATCAGCAGTAAAGATTTCAAGCCAGTGATAGAAGCGGCGGTAATAGCTAAAGGCTTTAAGGAAGATGCCCCGACAAAAACCATTATGGTTGGTTTCGGACGCAACGCGGTGATGAGTGTCGCCGGTACAGTCATTGATGCAGTCAAAGCTGGTAAGATTAAACGGTTCTTCCTTGTCGGCGGATGCGACGGCGCAAAGCCCGGCAGGAATTATTATACCGAGCTGGCAGAGCAGATACCCAACGATTGCGTGATAATGACCCTGGCGTGCGGCAAGTATCGTTTTAATAAGCTTGAATTTGGCGACATCGGCGGAATTCCAAGACTGCTTGATATCGGCCAGTGCAATGATGCGTATTCCGCGATACAAATTGCGGTCGCTCTTGCAGGTGCGTTCAAGTGCGGCGTAAATGATTTGCCGCTGAGCATCGTGCTTAGCTGGTATGAGCAGAAAGCGGTTTGCATATTGCTGACGCTGCTGTATCTTGGAATCCAGAATATGAGAATCGGGCCTTCTTTGCCGGCGTTTGTTTCTCCAGCGGTTTTGAATGTGCTTGTTGAAAAGTTTAATCTCAAGCCGGTAACCACCGCCAAGGAAGATTTAGCTGCGATGCTTGCTTGATGAATAATAGTCATGTAGTGTGAGCGGCAATTAGTAATGATTACTGAAATAGAAAATTTGTGGCAGCAGGGCAAATTCCTGAAGACAGCTTTTGATGAATATAAAAAGTGTATTGAAGCTGTCTTCGGGCATGCCCGTGCGATACTCCAGACCCCACAGGGCATACCGGCAGAATTTCATGTTGAACTTGGCGGCATATCGAACGAATTTTACTCGATAAAGAGGAATTTGTTTTCGACGCTTTTTCAATCGGTTTATCATCTGATGAAAATTGAAGAACCCCGGCGGCTTTTTTACGGCAAGCTGAATCACCTCTTCAGAATATGGGTAACCTCTGCTGACAATCTTCTCGACAATGAGGATAAAATTGTTGTGCCGATGAAAATCGCAGGCTCATCGCGGGTGATGCGTCAGGTCATTTCAATTATGCTTGCCGATAGAATTTTGAAAAATATTACCGATGAAGCGGTTTTAAACGGTGTTATAACTGAGTACGAATCATCGTTGATAGTGCAGAAATCTTTGCAAATTCTTTTGCCAAGCGCAGCTGAAGAGGCCTCCGAGGAAGGTGGCATAACTTGCAGGCCTGACGCGGAATACATTTTAAATACGATACACCGGCTCAAAACAGGTCTTTTGTTTCATATACCTTTTTTAGGGCCTGACAATATCGAGTACGGACTTGATGTAAAAATAGTTGATTCGTGCAGGCAGGGTCTGATGAATTTTGGATTGGGCTGCCAGATAATTGATGATATAAGGGATATTGCTAAGGACTATCTGGAGATGAGGCATAATTATGTATTGTCCGGCATATACCAAAGCTATCCAGTGTATGCAACAAAGCTTGATGAGCTTGAGCCTGCGATGGAAACTTCGTCTAATTTATTTCATTTATTTCCGGAAGTTACATATCCTGCGGCCCAAAAGGCTATGGACTTACTTGTCGATGGTCTTTCGTCTCTTGGAAATGCAGGGCTTGGAATAGATAAAAAAACGGAAAGGCTTTTCGGCCTTGGAATATTTGAGACTTTGGGTGTAGGAGGAATAACTCGATGCCTGAGTGTCTGAAAAAATATGATTCGGCTCCCACAAAAGGAAGAACGCTTGACTACGCAGCTGGCGTTTACGACGTGCTAAGTCCGCTGATGACTTTTGGCCAGGAAAAGAGAATCGGTAAAATAGCGGTGGAACTTTTAGATTTGAAAGGTTGCGAAAAAATTATCGATATCGGCTGCGGCACAGGTTCGTTGACAATCGATATGGCTGAAAAACTTTCGCCCGCAAAAGGCGGACAAATTATCGGCATCGATGCGGCTGCAAAAATGATAGCCCTGGCTCAAAAAAAAGCCTACGGCATTGGGCAGGCTAAATTTTGTATATCTGCCGCAGAACATCTCGAATATTCTGATGAAACATTTGACTGTGCAATTTCGACGTTCTTTTTTCATCATATCGACTTTGAGCTTAAATTGCAGGCGTTGAATGAAATCTGGCGAACATTGAAAAATAATGGCAAGGTTGTTATTGTCGATGTTGATACGCCGACGAATATTTTCGGTAAAATCTGTGCTTGGAGCGGATACGTATTGTTCCAGCAGCAGGAGATAAAAGAAAACATCGAAGGCAAATTAAGAGATGCGATTGTCCAAAGCAGATTTGGGCAGTTTGAATTGATTTCATCGCACATGGGATATGTTTCAATATTTGCATTGCAGAAAAAGGCTTGAGATGAAAAAAATTGTAATATCTTTGCTGATGCTTATTTTTATGCTTACTTTAAAAGCAAAGGCCGAAATTTACGCAGACCCCAACGATGATGAAATCGGATGCAAAACGGTCGCATATTTTAATGATTTATTTGCAAAATTAGAACAGGCCGCAACGCACGACCCAAATAAAAATAATTACAGGGATATAATGAAACCTGTCGCTGAAAGTGTTGATGGCTTTTACGGCGGTTCGCTAATAGATCCGAATTTTATAATCATAGAGGTTTATCATAAGAGCCATTTTCTCGCTCGCGGCTATGACCTCAAAAAAGTCAAAGAGCTTGCCGAATTTTACAGGAAGATGAAAGAAAACCCATCGCCGCAGTTGAGTGAACCGGGACGCGGAACCCTTTTGCAGCCCAAATTGATTTCGATACGGTATCCTGTTATTAAAGACGGAAAGTTAAAAAATATTTTATCGATGATGGTCAGAACAGATACTTACATTAAAGCCGTCGGCCTTGATAAGTGCAGAGCGTATAAAATTATCTGCAATGAAAAGGCCGCAGAGACAAAAGGAAAGTTCATCGGCGACTATAAAACGGTTAAGCTGAAACTTCCTTCGACCGAATGGATTATTCAATATCAAAAATAAATATGAAAGATAAATTATGGCTATGCGAAATATAATAAAAATTGACGAAGAACGATGCAACGGCTGCGGCAAATGCGCCAAAGCCTGCGCGGAAGGTGCGATAAAAATCATTCACGGCAAAGCAAGGCTGGTAAGCGAAGTATATTGCGACGGCCTCGGCGCATGTATAGGGACTTGTCCGGTCAATGCGATAAAGATTGTCCAGCAGGAAGCGGCAGAATTTGATGAAGAGGCGACAAAAAAACATCTGGAAGAAATAAAAGCAAAGCCTGCGCCGTCATCTGGTGATTTTATGTGTCCGGGTATGATGGCCAAAAAATTAAAGCCCAAAGAATCTAAAGCAGGTGAAATGATTGACGGCAGCTCACAGCTTGGACAATGGCCCGTACAGTTGAAACTTGTGTCAGCCAATGCTCCGTATTTTAAGAATGCCGATTTAATGCTTGTTGCCGATTGCGTAGCCTTTGCGATGGGCGATTTTCATCAGAAGCTTTTAAAAGGTAAAGCAATCGCAATTGCCTGCCCCAAGCTCGATGATACCGGCAGCTACGTCGCGAAAATTGCCGATATTATAAAGAGCAATAATCTCAAGAGCATTACTGCGGTGCGGATGGAAGTGCCGTGCTGTATGGGTATTGTCATTATGGCACAGAAAGCTCTGGAAATTGCAGGGGCGGATTTGCCCTTAAAAGAAATGACCATCTCGCTTGATGGCAGAATAATTGAGGAATAAATTTATTGACCTTTTTCCGACTATGTTCGTATGATAAGTGATGAATATGGAATTTGTAAAAAATATATTAGTTGATTTCTGGGCGACAATGGGCGAGATGTCCCCATATTTGCTCTTTGGTTTTCTCGTTGCTGGCGTGTTGTCGGTTTTTATTTCTCCCGGAATCGTAGAACGGCATCTTGGCGGCAGAGGTTTTTGGCCTGTGTTTAAAGCTTCGATGTTTGGTGTGCCGTTGCCGTTGTGTTCTTGCGGAGTTATTCCGGTAGCGATGGGTTTGCGGAAGCACAAAGCAAGTAAAGCAGCGACGCTTTCCTTTTTGCTTTCCACGCCGCAGACTGGCGTTGATAGTATCCTTGTAACATATAGTTTGCTTGGGCCGGTGTTTGCGGTTTTTCGGCCAGTGGTAGCACTGATAACAGGTCTGGTCGGTGGCGCTGGCGTTGAACTTTTTGCGCACGATGCAATTGCTGGCGGGTCGAATGAGCAGTGTGCCGATGAGTGCTGCAACAATAATAATGAAAAACCTAAAACTAACTGGTTGGTTAGAATTTTCCGATTTGGTTTTTACACGCTTCCTGCCGACATTGGCAAGCCTATGCTTATTGGTGTTTTTGTAGCGGCGATTCTGGCGGCGTTTGTGCCGGACGATTTTTTCGCTGATAAACTGGGGCAGGGGTTTGGGGCTATGTTAGTGATGATGCTTATTGGAATACCGCTTTATGTTTGTGCCACAGCATCAGTGCCTATCGCTGCGGTGCTTTTGGCTAAGGGGCTAACGCCAGGAGCAGTGATGGTTTTTCTGATGACGGGTCCTGCGACAAATGCGGTTGCATTTGCGACTATATGGAAAACGCTCGGCGGCAGAGTCGCGATAATTTATATCACAACCGTCATCGTTTGTGCGCTTAGTGCAGGCGTTTTCCTTGATTATATTATGGCATACGATTTTACCGCCCAGATGGCGCACCACCACCATGAAATGATGCCTGCGGTTGTTAAAAATATTTCCGCAGTTGTGCTGCTGCTTGTTTTAGTCTGGCCGATAATAAAAAATTTCAAGAAAAAAAGTCATCACAACAATAGCTAATGCAGACCAGATGCTTGATATGGTGATATTGAAGGAAGCTGCCAAACTGTGAAACTTATAAGCCCAGCTTCTCGCAGAAGAACAATAAATCAGATTAACAAGAAGCAGGGCATATCGCCGGTACTCAGTGGGGTACTAAGCGGTATATGCATATGGAACGATTACGTGAACTAAAACGTGAGCAATCATTAGATCAGGAGACAGCGGCATGATGGAAGTTTCGGCCTCGTTCGGCCGACGACCCGAGCGAGACGAAACCGTGATACACCGATCAAATTTAGCAACCACCTTGATGCATTATATAAGTTCTTATTTGATAAGTAGTTATAATACCCCCAAGGGGAATCGAACCCCTGTTACCGAGTTGAGAACCCGGCGTCCTAGGCCGCTAGACGATGGGGGCGGCTTACAAATACAGCTTTTAAAGTTAGGAACATTCAGTAAACAGGCACTGATAGACCAAATCAGTGCCTTGCATAAACGGAGGAGGAGGGATTCGAACCCACGGTACCTTTCAGCACAACGGTTTTCAAGACCGCCGCAATCAACCACTCTGCCACTCCTCCAGATTATTACTAGAATAACCTAAATTTTCTCGAGACTATAAATAATGTCAAAGAACACAAACAAAAAAAGCCGCAAAACTTGTTGCGACAAATTTTAGCATACCTTACACAAAACAGGCCAATCTTGCAAGGAAATAACGTTTAAAATCCATTGGCCGACCTTGATAATCTGCCGGAAAGTCAGGCCAAAAAGCAAAAATGGGCGATACAGGACTTGAACCTGTGACCCCTAGCTTGTCGAGCTAGTGCTCTAGCCAACTGAGCTAATCGCCCTAAATGACATAAGTCATTAGAAAGAAAGCATATACACTAAAAAGAACTATTTGTCAAGAGCAAAACTATGCTCAAAAAGTACTGCCAGCGTCAATCCAGCGTCAAACTCATTTGTGCTTTTGGTAGATTTGAAGTGGTTTTTACTTGGAATAAACCTGATTTGAAGTAGAGTTTTATTGATCGAAATTTCACTGCTGGAACTACTAAATCATTAAATCATCTAATACCTGTCG
>CAMDDF010000010.1 GCA_945890885.1 Candidatus Kuenenia stuttgartensis
CTCAAACTAAGCGTTCATTCCGGTTCTGATAAGTTCTCTATCTATGGTTCTATCAATAAAACGCTCAAAAAATTCAATGCCGGTGTCCATGTCAAGACAGCAGGTACGACCTGGCTGGAAGAAGTTATCGGGCTGGCAATGGCTGGCGGCGAAGGACTGGTGATTGCAAAGCGTATATATCGTGATGCTATGGGACGATTTGATGAGCTTTGTGGTCCATACGCAACGGTTATCGATATTGATGAGGCAAAGTTGCCGAGTCCTGATGCCGTGGATAAATGGAACAGTGATGACTACGCTTCTGCATTGCGCCACGACCAAAGATGTATAAAATATAATCCTCATTTTCGCCAGCTTATTCACGTTGGCTATAAAGTCGCTGCGCAAATGGGAGATGAATACCTCAATGCTCTGGTAAAATACGAGGATATAATTGCAGCCAATGTGCGGTATAATGTACTCGAGCGACACATTAAACCAATATTTTTGAGTTGAAGTCGGATTCGAATAAGATTAAAAACTCTGGGCCAATACTGCGGTTGCTGTATAATACTGCCGGCGAAATAAATTTAAAATTGATCGTGTTCACATCCTGGCAAGCTTTACGGTGTTATTTTATAGATCGCTGGGCTAAGTGTTGCTGAGCCTTTACGCTCATTTGCTTATTGCAAAATCCAATGCAGCAAATTATTGCGATTGGCCGCATTGCTCCGTAAAGCACCATCTAAAAAAAAATGCCGGGCTGACGTTGAATAGCTCGCAGAGAATACGTATATGGGCCTTACTCAATTCTCTTTGCCCTTTGAGTACTCGCCAGCCAAGATGGCGATCTCCCATTAATTTTCCGAAGTCAGAGGTTTTCATCACATTTTCTTCGAGCAGGGACTAATAGCTTCAATTGGCGTTACTTCACCGATATCTGTGGCAAAATGTTTTTGTTCATAGCTGTCTATCACAAGACTTAAACTTTCAAGATAATCCTGCTGATCTTTATTCAGGATATTTTGTGATGCAAGCAGTGATGCCGCCTTGACCGCTCTGTTGTGGTCTTTTTTATTATGGATGGGGCGAAGCGGGCAAAGTTTGGCCTGAAGTCCAAGCCATGTTTCAGGTATTGCCGGAGCACCACCAAGCTTTTTCACTTCCCACACCTTCTTCATAAAAGCCTCCGATTTAAAATGCTAATCACTACTCGCTTGATTGTTTCCATCTCTTCCGGATTACTTTCTGCAATAAAAAGGGTGACTGCCGCCAGCCCTTCATTGCTCAGTTTTGGATTCCCTTCGGCATCATAAAGAAGATTATTCTGGTTAAGAAAATACAGAAAGATGGATGCTGCAATCCGTTTATTGCCATCGGTGAAGGAGTGATTTTTAACGATAAGATACAGTAGCATAGCCGCTTTTTCTTCGATGGACGGGTACATTTCCTGACCAGAAAAGCTTTGGTATATTTGACTGACTGAACTTATAAAACTGCCATCTTTTGGCCTGCCAAACAGATATGATACAAACTGTTTTTTCATGTGATCTATTATTTCGAAACATTCTTCAGCTGTAATGCGAACTGCCGGCTTTTGTGTTTTACCGCCTGCATCAAGTTTTTCATGGTCATAATCATCAAGTATGCCGAGTCCGCCGGAAAAGTCAGCCAAAAATGAAACGAGCGATGTTGCCTGCTCAAGAGACTCTACCTGATTCTTCAAACTACGCTCTATAATTCGCAAACTCGACTTTAGAAGCTCAATCTCTTCTGTTTTTTCTCTAAGCCGTCGTTCGTTGATTGTGAATCCTTTGCTCAAGTGCTCTTTAAGAATGCGATTTGCCCAAATCCTGAATTGTGTACCACGTTTGGAATTGACGCGATACCCGACGGATAT
Source organism: Candidatus Kuenenia stuttgartensis (assembly GCA_945890885.1). Classification (GTDB taxonomy): domain Bacteria; phylum Planctomycetota; class Phycisphaerae; order Sedimentisphaerales; family CAMDDF01; genus CAMDDF01. The sequence goes on from CAMDDF010000010.1 coordinate 1,880, forward strand.
AATCATATCAAGATTGTAATAAAGGACCTGCCTGGTTATTTGTCTTCCACCTTCTGTCTGAACATGTGCAAATTTTGCACATGTTCCAGATTCGGGCAATTCATCGGTTTCTAAGATGTTTTTAATGTGTTTAACGATTGATGTACGATCAGTTTCAAAGAGTTCAGCTAACTGGTACTGATTGAGCCAAAGCGAATCATTTTCCATGCGAACAGAAATTTCTGGAGCCCCGTTCTTCAGCTTGAAAATTACGACCTCACCTCTATTGTTGAGCTTACTCATACAATCGCTCCGATTGTTTTGATAAGCGGACGGAGTGTGCAGTATTTGCCATCATTTCTGCCTGCGTTGCCCATATTCTGGATTTTGACTTTGTAGAGGTGCTTATCTCGTGCTTTTCGACACAGGAACGGAACCGTAGTTCATCTATACGGTTGATTACTTCCCGCATGTTATAGCCGCATTGAATCTTGTTTTTCAGTTTGCTGAATATCTCGCCAATTTTGTATTTGATGGTGTTGGCGCTGTCAGCGAAAGTTTTGTTTTTTTTCAAGTAGCCAAACAGCTTGCCGTCTGTACCTTTAGGGGTAGCCCATAAGTCCCAGCGGTACTCCAGACTAATAATACCTGCGTAGATCTTACCAGCCAGCGGTGCCGCAGTTTTCTTGTCTTTTTCGAAATCATCCAGATATTTCAGAGAGAGAATCAATGATGTTTGTTCCACATAGCCCAACTCGCTTGAGCATCCTGTATCTTTGTGGAGGATGTTGTTTATATTCTTAAAGGTTTGCTCAAACAAGGTAATGTATCCTTTAATTTGTTTTCTGATCAGCTATTTCCCGATAATAGGCAAATTTCAGTAGATATTTAAATTATTCTAACCAAAAAAAGAACTAAAAGCAAACCCCTTATTTTGCCCCCTGAAATCAATATCACATTCATTGACCGTTTGCCTTGGACAGGGCTAACCAGCGGAAAGCCGGTATTGTTCTCAATTTTCAGGCTGAATATTGAAAGTTATCTATTGTCTATTTAAGTGTAATCTTGTCTTGTTGTTCCAAATTTAGCTTATGGTCTCTTGGGTATATAATGAGCCCCAAGCAAAATGGGTGTGTGGGTCTGGCAAAATTTCCGGCAGAAGAGGCCTTTGGGAGCAGAAGCAAATGAGCGGTATTTTAATATCGTCTTTATTGATGTAGGAATGTTATGCCCCTGATATTGTATGGCCTCATTAAATCTTTCGCATTGTTTAGAGTTTGACGATTTTTTCTCAGGTTGTTCATCTATGCAAATGTGAAATCACCGAACGACTTGAACTTTTCTATTATTTATTTCAATACCATAATATTTAAATAGTTGCGCATCTTAGTAGATGCTGAAGGCCAGAAGAATCAAACATTAAAGACGACCAGATTTTTTCAGACAAGCCACCTTGCCAAACAAGCTTAGTCGAAAAACATCCAATTGCCTTTACAGTTTTGATTCTTACTGACTTTTGAAATTGGCCTTTTCCGGGCTGGAACTCACTAATTCCGCCTTAAGGTCATAATCCACGCAGGATTTTCTTAGCTGTTGCTGGCTCTGCAGCAACTGTATGAATTCTTACATTTTAGTACCGCTCTAATTGCTCTTAACCTCGCAATCACACCGCTTCCTATCCTCTGTCAATCACTGCCGCCGACGGCATTTGCTGCTGATGCTGATTATAAAACAATCGGCCATCTCGAAGGTCTGCTCACAAAATCGCTTCGCCTAAGGCGTCGCTTTTAGCGCCTACGCATGGCCTTGTATATTCTGCATCAGCCAAAAGTTTATAAACTACTATCATCTTGTACGATCGTACTGATTGGTATTAACCAATCGATAGGAGGAATAAGCGGAACATGTCAAAACCAGAAATAACGTTTAAGGCGGGAGCCGTCAGAGCGTCAGTATTCAGAAACACTGTAATCAAAGCCGGCCAGTCAATACCACTTCCCAAGGTTGTGATTGAAGTTCGGTACAAAGACAAGACCGGCCAATGGCAAGGTACCAACAGCATGAGCGTCAATGACCTTCCTAAGGCCATATTAGCCCTGCAGAAGGCATTTGAGTACCTTATGGAACATAAGGCAGATGCACCTCAATCAGAGGATACACTGCCAGCAGATGACCAGTATTGACAGATTGGGAATGATTTCTTAACAACTTTTAAATTTGGTGACACGATAGGATGGTCTTACCGTGTCATCATTTTATTTTTATAGAAAGAGAGGTGTTTTATGGCATGGCGACCAAACGATCAATTTATCAGTGGTGAGTTAGATAACTCAGAACACGGCAGGATTATCGGCTGGATGAAATTTGCCGGGATGAAGGAAGAAGTTGCTTTTGATTTGGAAGGAGACTTTCACAGGGATATCAGAGGCGCTAAAATCCGACTCAAAGGTGACGGTCAATCACAGGATCAGGCAAAAGCTGCAAAGTATATGGAGGGATTTTGTATTCTGCAGACAGGTGTGGCTGGCGATATTACCGCAGGACTGCCGCCCCATGATTACGGGCTGCCAGGTGAAGGCTATGTCGAATGGTTTTCTGATGATAATGGCAGAGTTGTGCTAGAATTTAGCTCAGATCAGATTGAGATTTTAACACCGCCGATACCATTCTGTGAATCAGACCCTATCGACAGAAACAAGCAGGCACAGAATATGGCAAAGTTTCTGTGTGGTCTTGCATCAGATTTGGGTCTTCCGCAAAGCAATGTTATTGCAGTTGGAAATACCGCTGCTGTTGAAAAAGCAAAGATAGTCTTAGCCAACGATAAAATCCGCGGCATGAAACTACTGACGAAGGAAATCCGTGAACAACTACCCCCCTTATACAGTCAGGATGGCAAAGGCGGCAAGGCAATCGCTTATGTAAAGTTTTTCATTGGTTCGTGGACCTGGCATGCAACGGAATTTGATGGCGAAGATACATTTTTCGGTCTGGTTGAGGGCTTTGAGAAAGAACTGGGATATTTCAGTCTTTCCGAGATGGAAAACACCAAAGGCCCAATGGGGTTGCCGATAGAGCGAGATTTGCATTTTAAGCCGAAGATGCTTGAAGAAATTGCTCCAGAGATGTTCGGGTAATGGATCGCAATGAAAATACTGAAAGGATAAATATGAGAAAAACAATTACTATTAAGGAACAGTGTTCAGATTCACTGCCTGTCGAGATAAAAGTAAATATCTTGTCTGAAGGTGGTAAAGTCTGGATTCAACCTGATGGCTTCGGTGAAAAATGCGCCGATGATGGCGAAGGCTTTCCTGTTGGTATCGAGATTTGGCAAGGCAGACTTCGTTTGATTGTATTTAACGATATCAACGTGGAAGACCCGATAATCCTCAACCTTGAAAATGCCAGAGAATCCAGCCGCATCAATGCCTGATTGGAATTGCTCCGATTCACACAGTAACATTTAGTATTACCGCTCCAAATTTTTATCAAACCAATTTACGAAAGGAATCCAGATGAAAACAAATTGCGGAGAATGTGCGCGCAGTCCTCCCCAAAAAGTTAGAAGTTAGAAGTACGAAGTTAGAATAAAAAAACAACAAATCAAAAATTGAAAGGAAAATTACAATGAGAATTTTATTCATTAACAACAATGGTTCCGGCTATGCTGATTATGTCAATATTGCTGAGAATACAACTATCAATCAGTTTTTTGCTATCAAGATGCAGAATCAGCAGGAAAGTGATTATCTGATCCGTGTCAATCGCCAGCCCGTTCCCAAAGACTATTGTCTTCAGGAAGGCGACCGCGTTACGATAACTCCAACGAAAATTGATGGTGCGAAAAGAAGTGAGAAGTTAGAAGTGTGAAGTGAAAAGTGAAAAGTAAAAACTTTTACGGCATCTGCTTATGTTTGATTATAGGCAGGTGCCATTTTTTATGCATAGGAGAATTTTATGGAAAATCAAAAAAAACTTATACAGCTGTCAAACATGCTGCTGGACAGTTTATTCGAGCTTAAAAAGGCAAGATTGCGGCAGATCCAGGATGTTATGGAGGGGTTTGGCACCAGGTGCTCTGATACTACGAAAAACTCCCATCTTTTTTATACAGCAGTTGAAAGAAATTGGCTAAGCAGTGCAGAGCAGGTCATATCGAGGGTAAGCAGGAACCTCACGGATTTTTCATGTTACCTGCAGAGATTCAAAGAGCTTGTCAATGCTGATGAAACAGTGCTGCCAAAACTTTCTGATATTTATGCAGAGCTTATCCAGATCGAGCGGGAGTTCGGCGAGATAAAATTCGATTCAAACGAAAAAGCCATCTCTGTAATAACTGAGCCGATCACTCTAAATGATATCCCGCTGGGACCATTTGAAGTAAAACTGTCTATTGATCAGATAAGCAGGCTCTATAATGATACCCCTTACTCGATAATTGCATTAGAACCTAATCCGGCAGGATCAAATGAGGAGGTTACTCATCCGCATGTAAGCTCAGAAAGGCTCTGTGAAGGTGATGGCCATGTTGCTATTCGCAGCGCTATAGAGCAGGGCAGATTCTGCGACTTTTTCACAATGGCGGTAACTATCCTTCAGACCTACAACCCCGGTAGTCCATACATTTCATTGGATGAATGGCAAGGAACATCCTGTTATGACTGCGGCTGCACGGTATCTAATGATGACTGCTACTACTGCGAATATTGCGACAGGGATTACTGCAGCAGTTGCAGCAGCTATTGCCAGAGGTGCGATACAACGGTTTGCCTGGGGTGTTCTTATGAGTGTCCCTCATGTGATGAGCTGGTCTGTCATAACTGTACCGAAAAATGCAAGGAATGTGATGGAACGTTCTGCAAGAATTGCTTAGATGAAGAAAGATTATGTCAAAACTGCCAGGAGCAGAGAAAGGAAAGCGAAAATGAAGAACAGGAACAGCTCTCAGAAGAATCAAAAGCCGATGCTGAGGTTTAGTCCGACAGCGTGGGCGAAACTACTATTTATGCGTGATGTAACAGATAATGAAGTCGGCGGTTTCGGGATAACACAGGCAAATGATCTACTGTTTGTTACAGATTTTGCCCTGGTAAAGCAGAGGGTAACTTGTGTTTCAGTATCATTTGAAGATGAGTCTGTGGCAGACTTTTTTGAGGATCAGGTTGAAGCCGGCAGGAAACCGGAGCAGTTTGCCCGTATCTGGCTGCATACACATCCGGGAGATTCCCCTGAGCCGAGTATGACCGATGGGGCAACTTTTGCCAGGGTATTTGGAACCTGCGACTGGTCCGTAATGTGCATTGTGGCGCAGGATAGTGGAACCTTTGCGATGCTGAGATTCAATGTCGGACCAGGCGGTGAGGTAAAGATACCTGTTTATGTTGATTACAGCTATGAATTTGATGCCGCCAATTTTGAACAATGGACACAGCAGTATCAGGCGAATGTGATTGTGGATGAGATTTTCAAGCAGGTAAGTAAGCCTGGACATGCAGTTTCGCATAAACAACCATCTGCCGATCTATTTGGTGAGAAACAGTCAGCCGGCATTCCACAGTTTATAAGTGAGGATTTACTTTCAGAGATTGACAGGATGGAGCCTTTTGAGCGGGAAGTGTTTATGGAAGAACTGGCTATAAGAAGCGAATTCTGGGATGAAGAAAGTGAGGTGTCATATGGATAACAGGTTCTCAAGACAGGCAGATATTGTGCCAAGAGAGCGAATACTTGACTGTAAAGCTACAGTTATTGGTGTTGGCGCTATTGGAAGACAGGTTGCAATACAGCTGGCAGCTGTAGGAGTACCCCAAATCCGGATTATTGATTTTGACCATGTGGAAATCTCCAATTTGGCATCGCAGGGATATCTCCAGAAAGATTTAGGCAGTCCCAAAGTCGATGCAACTGCTGATTTTTTAAGGCAGATAAACAATGACCTCAGCGTTGAGATAGTATTTGAACGTTTTAAACGCTCAACACTTTCCGGTACCTGCGTTTTCTGCTGCGTTGATAAAATTGAGACACGCAGGCACATATGGGATGCCGTAAAAGACAAGGTAAACTTCTTTGTTGATGGGCGAATGTCTGCTGAAGTTTTGCGTGTAATAACCGCCTGTGATGAAAAAAGCAGACAGTACTATCCGCAGACACTCTTTGCCGCCCAGCAGGCCCATACAGGTCCCTGTACAGCTAAAACTACGATTTACTGCGCCAATATAGCGGCAGGTTTTATGCTGGCCCAGTTTACCAAGTATCTTCGGATGCTGCCGGTTGATCCTGATATCCAGATCAATCTTTTGGCCTGGGAGTTAAATGTCGGCAGTTGTTAAAATTAACCAGAGCTTAGCGATGGTAATGTTTGGCTGTCGCTAAGCCAATTTTTACTAAATGAGGTGTAACCATGTCAAAACAGAAAACCAATGATAATCGAATAACAACAATTGGACAGCTTAAAGAGCTGGCAAAGGATGAAAGTGGCCTGGATTGTTTCATCATGCTAAATGGAGGCCTGAGAAGCTCTAAATATATCAGGTATTACCCTGATGATAACAGCTTTTTTGTGCTGAATCTCATTGATGACAGCCAGCAGGAACTAACTGAAAGCCAGATTCTTGACGGTGCTTATTCCAATATCGGCCAGGCAATGAAAAAGGGAAGTTTAATAATGGATTAAATTTATGAGGTGAAAAAATGTATTACAAAGAAGTTGATAAACGGTATAGGGAGGTAATGGCAGCTTTCCTGAAGAAGCATTACAGGTACCACACCATGAACAGCTGGAATAAATCAAACAGCTACGCAAATAACATCAAGCTTTACAACATTGATAAACCTGCTGACATTGACAGCAACAAATGTTGGGAAATGATTGGGGTCGCTCAGTGGCAGGAAAAGTTAAGCAGCCTGCTGGAGGATTTTGGCAAAAAGCATAACTGGCTATGGCAGGCTGGTATCAATGGCAGAAGCGGCGGATATGTTGTTCTTTACAGAGGCGGCATAAAGCCCAGCGGCTATAAAAGCTACTGCATACATTGCGGCCAGAAAAACTATCAGGCTGTTGTTGACGGTGAAGTTGGTATCTGCGGCAGATGTGATGCCAGGGCAAGAGTTAATTTCAAGCAGACACATATGCAGGTCTTTACCTTACCAGGCAAGGAAGTTGATATGCATTGGGATTTTGATGGCTGGACTTTGAGCGATCTGCGGGAAAGAGTTGAGTTGGTTCAGGATTTTGACATGCTCAGTGATGATCTCGTGGCAGCGTATTTTGATATATGCCGGAACTACCGTATTACTGAAGAAGAAATCCTTGTACCAAAAACGATCAAAGTATTGGAACCCATAGTTTAGGAGAATTGAATATGCTGTATATAAGATTGTTTCACGGCAGATGCGACCCAGATCAGCAAATGGATGACTGGGGAAGCGATGGTCCGGTATTTGGACCTTATGAATTTGTGCACACTACTTATGTATCTTTCTTGAGATTAGGCAGGCAAGATGGAATTTGTGATGAGCTGCATGTTCACGAGGATATGGTCTATTATAATGGGATCTACTATGGTGACTGGAGTGTGTTCGATGCAGCAGTGTTCGAAAAAACAAAATTCCAGATAGCTGTTTTCCAGCAGGATAAAGCAAATATGCCGGAAAATACTGCACCAAAACTTCCAATTTACTAAGCGGACCAGGCGGACCAATCGCTCACTAGTCCAGACTATACACAACCAATCAGCCGACCAAACGAGAAATCCTTATCGAACCTGCCTGTTCTTCTGCTGACGAGTTGACATGGGGGGCCTCGGCAAGGCCCCTCATTAAATTTTTATAGTCATGCCAATTATTGCGATCGAATTCTACACAATCCACTACCGATAACTTTAAATACTCTCAATTCTTTATTGTCATTATAAAATGACATCAGAAAATTTAAACCAAACCATTGAAAAGAGTCTCCATACTCTTGAAGAGATCTGCGAGAATACCCGTGCCATACGTCGTGTGGTAAACAGGATACTTGACCATCTTCATGAGCAGGAAGCTGCTGAAGAGTTCGATGAGGATTACGACATAGATGAGATCGACTGGGATAAGCTCGATGAACGAGATGATATGTTCAGTTAGACCGCAAAGTTTTTATAGAGTATTCACATCGATATTGTATGCGTAAACCTAATCCAGAAACTGAGACCCTGCTTGGCGATATGAGGAATTCATTAGATCGTATCAAAGCATTGACAGCATGGCAGCAGCTCAAGCAATCAGAGCAATATCCGGGCCGCCCGCCGGCATTTGTGATGAGCGATCCAACTTGTACAGACCTCAATAATGAGTATTCCCGCATTATGGCGACATGTTCGCAATTACAGACGGTTTTTAACGCATCAAAAGTTCCTACAATAACAATTGGGCGAACTCGGCGTGAATATTTCAGGCTTAAACAGGAATTAAATGCCCTTAATGTGCCGGCACGGCTCAAAGGCCTCTTATAAAGATGGGATGGTTCCATATATTCAAAAGACGCCAGCGTAAAAGGAAAGCTCACAAATCCAGTCATAACCCCAGCGTCCGCAGTTTAGTTGAAAGGCTCCGATCTGATACTTCTTCGCTGCAGCAGCAATTACAGATGATCCAGACCACGGTAGATAAGCACGGTGTTTCACTTAATGAGCATACCACATTATTTGAAGATCACAAAGTGAGAGTTGCAAAACTTGAGCAATTGGTCGCCCAGCCGGCGACTATTGTACCTGCCGAGAGTCCACGCCTGATTAGTCGCTCCCAAACATCTGCTGAATCACCGCTGTCGCGGCAAAAATATGACGTTAATAACTTTTCACCACAGGAAAAACGAATCCTGCAGCTATTCTTTGAGCATCAGGATATGGCACTTTCATATACTGATCTGTCACAGGCACTGGGCAAGAGCCCGTTGACCGTCAAAAACCAGTTACACGAGATACGACTCAAAGCAGACCTTTTTACAAAGACCATCGGTGCTGATAATCGTAACCGTTTCAAGCTCAGGGACGATGTCAGACTTCAAAAGTATCTTAATCTCGGTTAGTCGCCCGACTAGCTGCGGGTGATCGACTAATTTAGTTGATGGATCGACTAACTGCAATTAATCTGGTCATTGTTCAAACCTCAGCGACCAGATCGCAGCCAGCACGACTGGGTCAAAGGCCAACTGGATACGATTGGTATAGGTCTTACTAATCTTTGTGGAAATCAAGAGGATCAATCCTAAGCTTTGCAGATACGAGAGATTTGAGTAAAAGTGAACATAGCTGAATGGTTCTTCGTTAAGTCCGGCGCTGATTCGACGATATGCCCCATAGATACTTTTGACGTAGCTGTCATGCTGTGATGAGGCGGCTCTTAAAATGCAGAGATTCTGGTCATTGAGATCTTTTATAATATCCACCAGAATATCTCGTCGTGCCGTCTCGAAATGGTCTTTGATCGGGATACCCGGTTCCAACGCCCACTGATACAGCGTTTTTATTGCAACCCGCACATCTGAATTAGTATTTTTGACCGTCATTGCGGCGATTTCGTTGATTATTGCGGTGGGTATGCAGCCAAGCCCGATTTTCGCTCTATCGGTTAGTATTTTCTGAAGTTCAAGAGCATTATAGCTTTTAAAATGTACAATTTCCGGCTGGAGCGTGCTTTGGGTACTTGCGTCCAGAAGTTGATGGAATTTTGGATCGTTGCTCAGTAGCAGTACCATATAGTTATTCGGTGAACGGCTTATCAGATAGAGGATATCTTTGTTCTTGTCCTTATTGCTGATCAGGTCGATTTCGTCCAGAATAAAGACCGTCTTTTGGGGATGCAGGTCGGTAAAGTTGTACCAGAGTTCATCCAGACTTACTCCCCGCGGACGAACACCAAGGGCGGAGGCGAGGATTCTAAAACTGGTATTGCACTGACGGCAATTAACATAAATGAAGTCGAGTTGTTTTCGATTCCCCAGAATCTGCATGAGGTATTTGGCTATTACACTTTTCCCCGACCCTCGGCAGCCGAGGATCAAAACATTATTCGCAATGCCGCTGTGCTGGTATCGCAATAAGGCATCGATGACGGGTTTGGCTTCCTCTCTCATCAAGGGTTTGGCCGGAATATAATTAAAATTGAAGACATTTATATCCCGAATTCGGGATGTGTTTTTTAGCAGATGACGCTGCTTCTCGGCAAGATATTTCTCGATATCCATTGGACGCATTAACTCTACTGGACGTATAAACTCTTGCCGGTTTATAAACTTTTCGGTCGCAATAACTGGCAAAAACCCGATTGTGCTGCTCAAAGATGTAAGTTGTGTATTTATAGTGATTTGAATTAGGTTACATGCGCCGATAGAGGGGGGGGATGGTTGTGTAAGTTGATTCTTGTGAATGGCTTTGAGTGATGTTTTTGGTTTTTGGTTTGGTGTTTAGTTTGGTTAGGTAGTTGTTTTGTTGAGTAGCGGTGTTGATGGAGTTGTAGTTGCTGATGGTAGGTTTAGATGTTGGATTTAAGGCGTTAATAAATGAGGGGAATTTTATATAGTCGGTGTGTAAGATAGTTCAGGTTGATTATTGAGTTTTGGTTTTGTTGTTAGTTGGTTATTTGATTTGTGTAGTGGTGTTGTTTGAGTTGTGATTGCCGATGGAATGAGGTTGTATTTAAGGGTGTAGTAAGTGAGACGAAATTTTTAAATAGTCTGTGTGTTTGATAGTGTGATGGAAGAGCAAGATTGTCGGGCAATAGGGCGGTATAGGCCGTATAGGAGTTGGGGAGAGCAGCAGATAGCGTTGCTGATGGACAGAGAGGGTATTGCATACCAATATGAATATCCGCTTGCGCTGATGGATGATGGGAAAGTGAAATTGTATTATCCTGATTTTACGTTGCCGTGTTATGGACTGATTGTGGAGTACTTTGGTGTTCAAAATAGTTCAGACTATGAACGTAAGACGAGTAATAAAATGAATGCTTATAGAAAAGCTGGTATTGAAACGATTGTTATCACAAACGATTTTTTTAAGGGAGACTGGCCGTCGCGAATAATGGGCCAGATTGAGCATGTCCTGCAGTCGCGGGTTGAGCGATTCGGCAGAAGGAATGAAGGCGAAAAGAAGTGATTTCTGGTTAGTGGAGAGACAGTGGAGTTTATACGTAGATTGTAGAATGCTAGCTGGACTGGATAGCTGTTGTAACTGCCCAGTGGTGGGAAAAGTATTTAAATGGGCGTGTTTTTTGTAGCTGGTGTATTCGTATGAACTCGGGAATAGTTGGTGCTCTGTTACCATAAATGATAGAGTAGTCGTATCTGGTGTCGTATCGATTTACGCATAAACTGTACTCTTTGCGATTGGTTTATGTTTTTTGTATGGTGGGTGAGCAATGGCCAGGATGATCTGGAGCATGAGGGTGAGCCTGCCTGTTATGGCGTTTTGCGTCGCCCGCAATGTACCATTACCATGCCCTGTCAAAATAGTAGTTGGCTGGTCGTGAAAGAATTCGATGATGAGCAGCAGTAACTCTTTGAGCGGCGTAGTTGTTAGCTTTGCTGAAATTGGATCAAGGTCGCTGTATGCAGCATGAAGCTGCGCGTATTCTAAAAGCTCACGAATAGTATTTGTTATTTTGGTTGGCCGACTGATGCAGCAGTGATTGCCTCTTTTGGAGTAATCGCATCGAGAACCGTGATTGATTTTGGTCTATCGTAGAATTTCCAATCAGTGTCTGTTTCTATTTATTTTTCACCCGAGGTAGAGCCGAGTCTTTATAGATTTTTCGCCCTATCGGGTTTTCTGAGGAAAACTCTGGTTTCGAGGTTTCGCTCTGAAACCAGAGCGAGAAAATGTATAAATCCTTTCGGCTCTATGGCAGGCCATGAAAAATAAACTTAACGAAACAGACACTGATTTTGGAAAAGAACTAGTGACCAAAATCAACTTAAATGGGTTCTCGATGGATTCATACATGCCAAAAGAGGTTGTCAGCAGCATCAGTCAGTCAACTCCCAAAATATCAAAAGAGTGCATTCGTGAGCTTTTAGAAAAGATAATCGCGCAGTATAACATGCTGCACAGCGACCTTGCCCAAATTGTAGCTGCATACTTAAACCAAACAAAAGCTACTCCTGCCGAAAGCCCCGCCTGCGTGAAGCAACAGAAACAGTTGACCATAGACAGCAAGCCAATAGTTGACATGTTCATTGACTCTGCGGGCCAGCTGTGGGCTGTAACCGAGAAGCATGATATCAGAAGCTCCTATTACACCGAGACCAGCCTGCCAAAGCAGAGTGCATATATTTTTTATAAGCTGACCATGCCGGCAAAGAAGCTATCCACTAAGAGTTTTCATTTTAATTGACTATATAATAGATTCAAGAATTTGCCAGATGTGTTTATTGCTGAGCGTATCTTGCCTGTAAGTGAGCAAAAGAGGATTTGCAGTAATCAATTCGTGAGCGGCCTGTCAACCCAAAGGCATAAAAGGCGTTTCGCCATACCGAGGCTCAACTAGCCATTTAAGCCTTTGGGTCGTGCTGTGGTTGTTCGCACATTGATTTAATGAGCGGTGCAGTGGCGGCAGCAAAAGATTTACAATGTGTGCTGCCTGACTACACAGACAAGGAGGTGATAAAAAATGTGTCATCCGCGATGACAAGACTCCTGTGGCCATTCCCATAAATTTTGTAAAATATGTTTGCATAAAAATCAGGAAGCTTATGCTAACCAGATTTTTCCATTGGTTTTGGTAATGCTCAAGATTTGTTCAGTTGTTGGATGGCATCGCAAGAGTGGTTTGAGAGTTGTTCCAGCTTTTCTTTATACTGCCGCAGCGCTTCCTGAATAATTTTGGATTTGTTTTGTTTGACAAGCTCAAATAGTTCCTTACTCAGATAAATGTTTATGACCGGCATATACACCTATTAGTAGTCAGACTATATAAATAGATAGATAGTAAGAAGTATATGTTGCAGCACCATAAAGTTTATAAACCTGTCTATCTATCTATACATAGGAGGTGCAAAAAATGAGTAAGATTGTAACAATCAAGGGCGAGCCGATCATCGACGTATATGAGTCCTATGATGGCAGTTATTGGTATATAACAGAAATGCTATATAAACAGGATAGTATCATCGACGGTAAGGTGTACAACGATGACCAGATTTTATTCGGCTATGCCCGATTATCAGCCTGTACAGAATATGCTGAGTTTGGCAATATTTCAGAAACAGAACTGAAACTGCTAGGAAGCAGGGTCTGGAAGGTGCCAAAGGAAAACTGGGGTGTTTGTCCTGATGTTGAAGTAGGCTGTTTTTCTGAGCAGCAGGCCGAACTGAAGAACTGGGAAGGTAAACCTTCTCAGCCTTCAGGGCTAAATAGGTTTGAATCTCATTATTGAAATCAAAATGAAAAAGAAATTTTCAATTACATGGGATGAGTACCATGAATGTTCTGCTACTGTTGAAGCTGAATCTCAGGAGGAAGCTGAGGAAAAGTGGAGTAATATGGAATACCTTGATTTCGATGACGATGTACAAAATATAGACAACTTCGAGATTTGTGAAGAAGATGATGAGGAAACGGCGGCGGCGGAGTTAAAACCAGATAATGGTCAGTATGATCACGAATGCACCCTTGTTGAAAATGACAAATCAAATGATGCTCTTTCTAGCAGCGGTGAGGGTGGGATGACCTCACCGCATTCTTTGTCATATTCACAAGAATTGAAAGGGGGTGAAGAGCAAAATGATAATTGAAATGGATGGAAAGATTGAGGAATATATTTCCTTGTATACTGCGATACATAAGCATACAAAGGATATAAATATGACCATCGCAATACTGACAGAGATCAGGAAAGATATGCGTGTCGCAGAAATGCAGCAAAACAGGTTTGTAGGTACCGGAGCATTCCCGGCAACTGAAGGACAACTGTCATATCTCAAGTCGCTTGGGATCAAAGAAACAGATGGTATTAACCGGCAGGAAGCGTCAAAGCTTATTGATGAAGCCAAAAGTAAAAAAGTCAATACAGAGACCCCTGTTCGAATACCTATGCGGCTTCCATAGGAACATGACGACCGGGCCTCTGCCCGGTCGTCGAAGAGTTTTCGCAACTGCCGCTGCGGTTGCGTGGCTGGCTGGATAAATATAAAAAGCATTAAATGTCAAAATTATGAATATATTAAAAGGTGGGTCTGAATCGCAGGAGTTAATATCTCTGCCTAAGGTATGGAATATTTTTCTTGTTTTCCTATCAATTTGCCGTTATAACTCTTTATGTTCTGTTGGGCAGATGCCCCAATGACCATATCACCTTTGTAAGCTGCCCAACGGTGGAGTGATGGAGAAATCCAATTCGTTGCGGGGTTTCTCTTTAAAAATGTGTACAAAATAAAACACTGTACTTTTTGAGAGGAATAAAAATGAAACGCATTCTCATTTCTACCGTTATGCTCACCCTCATTTCCACAGCTGTTTTTGCCAAGTCGCCCCCTGTGGTCAGCAATATCACCATCTCTCAGCGGACAGACGGCTCGACGCTTGTTGATATTCGGTACACCCTTTCTGGTGCTGAGGGAGACAATTGTACCGTTTCTGTTCAGGTAAGTTCTGATGGCGGCAGCACGTGGATGGTTCCTGCAGTATCCTTTACTGGAGCGGTTGGAAGTAATATTACTCCCGGCAACGATAAACTTATTACCTGGGATTGTATAAAGGATTTGCCCGGTGTGTTTGGCAGTAATTATCGGATAAAGGTAACTGCCGATAACGGTCCAGCGAGAATGGTATGGGTCTATATCAACGATTCGGGCGTTTCTGGCCATGAGAGGTTTGATGGCTATATGAGCAAATACGAGACAACGAATGCTCAGTATTGCCAGTTCCTCAATGTCGCCAAAGCTTCTAATCTGATAACTGTTTACAATAATAGTAGTGTTTATGCAACGAGCGACACCAGTCATTCTCAGCTCTACTATAACCTCGCGGGTGCGGGCTTGACTGGCTATGGGCCCACCAACGGCGGAGCTGCAAGGATCAAGTATGACGGCAGCTTGTTCACCGTGGATAGCGGTTTCGAGAACCATCCTGTGACCTATGTCAGTTGGTATGGAGCAACAGCTTTCTGCGAATATTATGGATATAGATTGCCTACCGAATGGGAATGGCAGGCGGTGGCTGATTTTAACGGCAGTTTTATCTATGGCTGTGGGACGAGCAGCATAAATAATAATACGATGAACTATTTTGGTTCGACTCATCCATATGGCACGACCTCTGTTGGTGCTTTCGGGGCGTATGGTTACGGGATGTGCGATATGGCAGGGAATGTCTGGGAGTGGACATCATCGATTTACAGTGGCAGCCTTCGCGTTCTCCGCAGCGGTGGCTGGCCCAACCCTAACGACGGCTGTACTGTCTCGCATAAGAACAAGCTCGACCAGGACTTCACGTTCAGCGACATAGGTTTTCGGGTTTGTCGTTAAGTGTTTCTCTTTCTGGATTTTCCATAATCCTTTGCTCTTTGTTTACCCTTTGTGGGGTGCAGGGGCGTAGCCGTTGCTTGTCTTCTCAGCCAGCACTGGCTCGAAGGTGTTGGGTATTAACGATTTTAATTCAACGCAGGAATGCCTGTTGTCTTAAAAGGTCACTGAGTACCAGCTGTCGCTTCAAGAGCTGCTTTTCCTTTTTCTGTAAGGTGAGTTAGTGCTTGTCTGCCGATTCTGGTCGTTTCAATTCGTTCTTCTATGAGTAAAAACTTTAAGGCTGTTGTTTTTAATTTCTGGCCTTGCCGTACTGATAGGCCCAGTCGCTTGTATCGTGCGGCGACACCGCTTTCTGGAGAGTTCTGGATATCCTTTAGGAAGTATATAAGTGGATTAACAACTGCGGGGCCGGCGGCAGGGAGTTTTTCTTTTGCGGGGTAAAACGACGAATTTTGCGATGCCGATAATGAAGTGTGCTGCATATGCTCCCGAATATAATCATCGGTGATAGTCCCCTTATCTATGATAAATTCCGGCACTTTGACCTGAAATGCCCGAGGGATACGTCCTTGAAGCTTTATAATTGCCTCACCCACTTCCAGGCTGCCGAGTAGGTCTTTTTCCTTATCGAGCAAAAGGCACTGGGCCATGGCGGTTATATCTGTTTTATGTTTAAGATTCATGCATATCGTTGCGTAGGTATTGCCGAGTGCCGGTAGACTGATCTTTGATGGATGCTGATCAAGTAGAATAAGGCTTTCTCCGAATTCTCTGATTTCTCTAAAGATAATCTCCATAACAGATTGGCCGCCTACTAAACTCCTTCTTTCATCGGATAATAAATGATGGGCCTCCTCAATTAGTACACAATGCCGAAAAGTCTCTCTTTTGTTTTCTGTCATACGCTTGTGATGCAGCCACAACAGCAGAGCCTCTACAAAAAACACTTTATCGGATTGCGTAAGCGCATCCAATTCCAGAATTACGGAACTATTGAGGATATGATCCAGACTCTTATTGCTGTGCGTATTAAACAATGTATCCATATCGCCAAAACACAGCGATGACAGTGCCCTTAGAGTTGATGACAACCAGCCAGATTCTCTGCCACGCAGATCCATACTTTTGGCCTTTAAAAGAACATCCTTAAATGTTGGCCAGCTTGTTACAAGATTATCATAAACCCCAGCTTCCTCATAGACTGCGTCGACCGCCTGCTGTAATAAGTATAAGACTCCATTGCCGAGGCAATAGGAATGGGCGATAACTTCATTTAATTTCTTCAACCATGTCTTGGGGCTGGTACCCTCGGGTGGAATGAGGGGATTAAAAGCAAATGGCGTGATATCTCTGCCGATGGTGTAGACCTCAACATCCTTGAATTCAGGTTGTGATATTAGATCTCGATAGTTTCGCTTCCAGTCAAATACCAAAAAAGGCTTTCCTTTTTTCTTAAGTTCCCTGAGTAAAACAAAACCCACGTTGGTTTTTCCTGCTCCAGATCTGCCCAGTACCGCGACATGTTGTATCCATTCATCTTCACGAAGACCAAATTCATAAAGATTTTTGCCTGCATAGTGAACCATACCGATCGGGTACTGACCTTCGGCCTGTTCCTTTGTTGGCGGAATCAGGTCGGCTTCGGGCTGTTCGAGTTTTTGAGGGATATGTTTTGCCACTGCCAGTTCCAGATACTTTTGGATTTGCTGTTTACCCTCTGTATCTTCTGCGCAGTATGCTGCAAATACCTGATCCATTGTGGGGCCGAGGATGGGCTTGAGCTTGAGGCACAATTCTCTGACAAGTGTGGAATTATCCCTGTCCGCCATAGAGACCCTCCATACCGGCAAAAAGAGAATATCTTTGTTTTGCGCCTCTGTAGGTGCTGGCAGTCTCGAATAGTTTCTCTCTTAGTTCGGCGGTATCTTTCCAAAATGCCAGTTCTTCTTCTCGTTTGGCGGATTCGAGTTGGAGCAGCTGTGTTTCCAGACTTGACATTCGTTTGGTTCTGTCAGGATTTCTGTTAATGATAACGCCGTAAAGCGACCCCTGGATTTGCAGATCACGATGCTGAATTTCATCAATATGTTTTTTGTGAAGCTTGCACCGCTCATAGAATAGATTGGCAAGGTGCTGGATGCCGACATGCTGCTGTTTCATCTCATTGCCGAATATCTGCTGTGAGATATTGGCGGTCTCATTGACAATAGGAATAAGTGCCTCCTGCAATAATTCAGCGTCGGGCTTTAACCTGTCAAAATAGCCGTTGGCAGGCCATGAAAGAACCCGAGGATAAGTTACGTCGATTTTTTGGGAAGCATAGCTGCTGTTTTGTTGAAAATAAAGGTTCCTCAATTCGTATGTTTTGTTCGGCATCATTTTGTAGTAACTCTCCAGTGATAATATATGGACAATGATGTTTATAAATGTTTCGTCTAAAGGATAAAGCATTCATAGAAACAGTTTTTAGTAAATACTTTTGTGTTGCTAATATGTCAAATATTTACTGCATTGTTCTATTATTGTCAGGCAGGCTGATTGTCTGCGCAACACCCTCAAATCTGAACTTTAGCATCCTCGTGTTTCGTATTGTTCTTGCCTTAAATTTTGGCATTTTAAAAGCGTTGTCGCAAAAAAAGGCGTTTTTCTCGTTTTTTTGATTACTCTTGCAGGTCGCGGCCAATCGAGTATAATAGCCACACAGTAGACCGTGTAGTTCATTATGCAAGTGTTAATCGTTGACAGAATTGTAAGGCATGAGTATGGATTACAAAAAAGCAAACCAGATTGCAGAACGCATCCGAAACGGCGAAAACAGTGTATTATACAAAGAACTTGCCTTGATGTGTACCCCATATCTTCTCTGGGTCAAAAAGAAGTACAAATTTTATTGCATTCCGGATGATGACGCAAAGCGGATATTGGTGTATGAAGCTGTAAACGACAGCATTGTACCAATCAGAAAAAATAAGCCATTTACGATTTGCCTGCAAAATGCATTTCGCAACTGCTGCAGGGACTGGATCAAAAATTATCACCACAAAAAGCGAGCCAAAATATGGGCTGAGTTTGATTTTAATGACTATGAGACTGCAGGGTATGGCGGCAGTAAGGAGAATCTTTCGCCGGAGGTTGTGGCATCTGAAGGCGAAATGATTAAAGCTCTGATGGAAGAACTCATGAAGGATGGACAGTTTTCCCGTGAGGTGATTTTTAGAAGGATGAGTGGTGATAGCTATGCGGAAATCGCTGAGGCTAAAAAGAAAACGCACAGTGAATGCAAAAATGTCTTTTGGTGCAATTTTGACCATCTGAAGAAGCGATTGACTCGTCGTTTCCGAAAAGAAATTCTTGACAACCAGTAGAGGAAAATAAAATGAATTGTCCTGAAAAAAAAATTCTGCAGGATTTGGTTGATTGCGAATTATCCGAGGAACAGCATATAGAGGTAATTGCACACATAAAATCCTGTGACAAGTGCAGAGGCCAATTAAAACAAATGTTGGTGTTCTATCGGGCGTTGAGTGACGTTGTTGCCATGGAGGCCTGCCCATCGAAAGATGAACTTGAAAACTTTGCACATGGCAAACTTTCCTTACAGAACTCAGATCGCGTTAGGGAACATATTGTATTATGTGCACAGTGTGAATCATATGTTCAACTTTTTCAGGCCACTGATGAGCAATTGGCAGAGCAGGCGGAACGCGAAAAAGTGATATTTCAAAAGGCGGCGGCTCAGGGAAGGGCATATGATGCGGCCAGGGTAATTCTCAAAAAACTTCTGCCGGATAAAGTATCCGTTTTCGATAGTCTATGGGAACATATTTCCGGTGTTTTGGAAGAAATGCTGGAGAGTAAATCAATAAAAGGTTTATCGTTTGGCGATAGTGGTGAATTTGCCGGGGCTTTGGGTTTTTCCGGTGTGCCTGACCCGCAGACGGCTGCGGCTGCCATTATAATTGGTACTACCCTTGCTACTGCATATTCGCTTGGCAACACGGTAATCGCCTCTGACCCTGCTGCAATTAAACAAACGGTTTCCGATATTGCTGGCAGATTGGGTGCAGGGAAAGAACTTAAGAAAAGACTCGCCGAAACAGTTCCTCTTCATTTTATTGATATATAGTCTGTAAGCAGAGTTATGAATGTTAAGTGTTCCTGTTGAAATTGGCGTTATTGTTCTGGCAGGTTTAACCGTAGTGGGTGGAATACGGGTGGCCAAGAGCGTTCTGTCCTCAGGCATTGAAAGCTGCCGAGGCCGGTTTTTACTCTGGGCGGCTTTGTTCAATGTTGTTGCAGGTAGTTTCATAGTAGTTTTTCTGGACGCACTTTTTTTATGGAAAACATTGGAAACCGGTCGCGTCGCCTTCTTTGAGCTGATAACCGCGATTTCAATGCTCATATTACCCACCCGGTTTATGTGGAACTATCTTGTCTGCTCTGCCAGATTAAAACAACAATTCAATCTTACGCCATGCACTTCCTCGGGCGTTTATGAGCACATAAACAATTTGGCAGGGATTATGGGTATTGCCTGCCCAGCAATACTATCCTCACTGCGTGTTACCAAACCGTTTGTCTTTGGAAGGTCGTCCAAAAAAGTGTTTCTGGCCGTTCCTGCCGACTGGCAGCAGGTGATTAAAAAAGACACCACGGTAATCCTGATGCATGAGCTTGCACATATACGTAATCGTGATGTGGGATTTCTGACGTGGGCATTTTCTTTCACCCGTGATTTGTGGTGGTCAATAATCATAGTGGCACCGGCAATAATAGGTGTAATGTTTGTAAAAACAGATATTTCTTTGCCATGGATGCAAGCTGGTATTATTTACGCGTGCTGTATAATAATTTTACATACACTCTATGTAGCCATAGTACGAGAACGGGAGTATCTGGCAGATAAAACCGTTGCCAGATTAATCTTTTCTGGCCAAATAAATGATGCCATTCGCAGCCAGTCGATTTTTGGGGTAACAGGGCGGCACGCTGCCGGCTTGCTACAAATACGATTAAGCATGATCAGACGATTTTCTAACTGGCTTTCAGACAAGGCCTTGTTTGGAACAGGTCGAAGTGTTTGGAAATACAGCTTTATTGTTTTCCAATACTTCTATTCGACCCACCCCGATGCAGCTGAGCGTGCTGCTGCAATAGATGATACGGGTGAGCCGATAATAAATTTTGCCATTAATGAAAAAGAGAGTTTTTTTGCCGGCGTGTCGATAGGGATACTAGCGGTCACTATTTCACTGGCAGGATATTGGTTTTCCAGCATTATTCTTGGTATAAAGGGCGAGGTTGGCAGTCTGCTTTTGTCTTATGACCTGTTGATGCTGGCGGTGGGACCTGTGGTGGGTTTTGTGGCAATTATGTGTGCCATACCCATCTGGGCATCGTTAGGGACATCGCCACCCAATGCGAACTATCTTAAACTGATTTTTGCCAGGCACGGGGTGATGGTGGCGGCTTCGGTATGCGCAGCTTCGCTGATTATACTCAACGGATTGTTTGTCATTCAAACATGGATACTTTTTGTGCTGCTAACCGTATGGCTTATTCTTGTATCCTTTGCAGCGATTGTGATCAATATTGCGCTTATTTCGCTATGGCAGGATGCCAGATATTTCCTGAAAGAAGTTGTTGTCGAATTATTGTGGATAATGTTGTGTTTTTATGGAACGGTCGTGGTAGCTGTTTTTGCGTGTGTTGCAATTGCGATTGCCCTTATGGATTCTGGCAAAACCGTGCTAGGATTCAATGTCATATTTAGTGTTTTACTTGGTCTTTTAGCGAGTGGTTTTTTGAGTGGACGTACGACTATTTCTCGAACGCAGCAGTATATAATTTCATGTATAGGGCCGTGGACGTTCTATTGCGAAGGTGGGCGGTTTAAACGCTGGGGACCATTGTTTTTTTCTGGCATATGGGCATTGGAATGTTTTATTCCGGCATTCATATTTTTTATTATTAACTCTGTTTTACTAAGGTATATCACATGGAATCTCGACATCACTATATACTTATGCGCGATACTAATTCTGTGTTGTGCAGCACTGTGCATAGGCGGACGCAGGAATAGCCGAGTTAGTCGCAGGAAACATCAGGTATATGCGTTATATCACTCACTCAGGCTGCTTGAGACAAATATTCTGCCAGGTACCAGAGAGACCATAGAACGGTTGCTAAGCACCTATAATCCTGTCGATACGAGATGGAAGCGTTGGAACCGCAGATTATTAAGAGTCGAGGTGTTTTTTGAATTGAGTCAATTGGTTCAAGAGCAAACGCAAATTGCCTGGCAGGGGGATATGATTCAATTTGTTTGTGCATGTGAAAATAAAGGTGGTTTTGGTTTGTGGCCATCCTGTTCTTCTAGACTTTGCTCAACATACCAAAGTCTGTATCTTTTTGAAAAGTTTGGCATTGTTCCAATTTATAATGTTGACTATCATGCATCATGGATAGGATCGATGCAGTGCAAGGAGGGTATGTTCCAAAGTCAGTGGAGCAAACGACCGCCATACCAAGATACGTTTTTTGCTATCAAGTCTCTGCAGTTATTAAATCGCCCGCTTATAGGCGACAAGAAGGTTGCTTGTCTTGCATGGGCAAAGAAAACTCTTCTTAATGAAGGTTTAAAAAACGAACACTGCGATATGATATATTATTGTCTTGCGGTCATTGACGCACTTGATGGAGCAGATATGGGGATTATTGACACTCTTGACAAGTGGAGCAGTAAAAAACTTCAGAAACTGGCGTTTTCAAATCCGGTCAATTCCTCGGATGCTATTTTATCTGTCCTCAGGGTTTATAGCATCTGTTTAAAGTACCACGGTTTCGAGAAAACACCACATTCTATGGAAGCAAAGTCCATTTTGGCACAAAAGCTTGAAAAAGCTATTGTTGCCGAGTTAAGCGGCCTTCGATTCTGACAGCGGCTATTCCATTATCGCGTAAATGAACGTGTATCGGTTAAAAAAAATGATCCGCGTCTTGCCCCTCCGTAAAATTTTTCACAATTTTTCAAAAATTATTCCGACATTCCCTTCCTTTTGTGGAGTTTACCTTATGAAGGCACAGAGAGTGTCGTTACTTGAATTTTTGAGAATAAGAAATGTTAAGAGCACGTTTTGATAAATTTGATAAAGCTAAGAACGCCAGCAAATATACGGAGTTCTGCTTTGGTGAATACGAGGTCGTTATTGATGATGGTCCGCGGATTCGGCTTCCTCGTCCGATTGTGAAAGGTTTACATGAGCATAGGGTACGCCAGTTATGGCGTTTTGCCGATCCGACCGGGCCTCGCATGATTTTGTGCCCTGATTGTTTCCGCAATATTTATATTGAGACGGCATCCCAAAATCTTCCCAAATCTATGCCTGCCGAAGACGCTTACCTTAAATATATTTGTACTGGAATGAAGATGGAATGTGCACTGCCAAATCAAAACAAAATAAGAATTACGGCGATATGTCAAAAACACATCAACGTGAAACCTGGTCAGAGATTGGTCATAATTGGTACGGGTTTTTGGTTTACAACGCTGCGGCTGGACGACTGGCTCAGGATTGCCAATACAACATAAACGCGGGTTTTTGTGATTGGATAATTATATGCTGAAAATGGAAACGGTTCGGTCGTGATATCGGAAAGAAACAATCAGTTCGAGAACGAAATACCTTGTGGAAGATCTATAGACGAATCTTTGATTTTCCTCGGAGTTGTGGGGGAAAGTGTGACCGAAGCCACGAGAGGGACATTTTCCCTATCCCAACTTGAAGATATTGTCAAAAAGGCTGCGGTACACTGGGGAGCAGGAGATCACCTTTTAGCTATGTTGTTGTGCAAGTTACCGTCGATGCTTAAAGAACTTCAGTTGTTACCTGCAGTGAA
Organism: Candidatus Kuenenia stuttgartensis; assembly: GCA_945890885.1. Classification (GTDB taxonomy): domain Bacteria; phylum Planctomycetota; class Phycisphaerae; order Sedimentisphaerales; family CAMDDF01; genus CAMDDF01. The sequence continues at coordinate 25,263 of CAMDDF010000010.1, forward strand.
TGAGGAAAGTAAAACATTTTTACATGTTAAAACACAATACCGAATATGGACGAAAGGTGAATGCGAAATTGTAAAAGACATTACTAAGTACGAGGCAGAAAAAAATAGCTTCGACTTTTGGATAGATCGCGACGAAAAAAAAAGTCGGCCATTGAAAAAAAAGTTAGCAAACATAGGCCCTAAGGCGGTAGATCTGCTCATTTATCTTGTTGAAAGACTTGGGGAGAGAGTGTCCAAAGAACAGCTTTTGAGAGATGTTTGGGGTGAGGAAGTGTACCAAGATATCGAATGTGAAAGGAGCCAGCAAAACAAAATTGAGCTGCAATTGACCAAATTAGAGCAGTTTTGTGGCGGCAAATTTCGCCAGCATCTGTTTAGTAAGAAATTTGAGAAAGGTATTGGTTTAAATAGTTTGTTTAAGAACAGCTATTTTATATTTGAAAGGCTTGGTTGAGATATTTCCATTTATTGTATGATTAATACAATGTGGCACCAACACGATTTTATCCGTTATCGAGACTTACCTGCAATAGACTGGCAATTCTTTATGAAAACTTTACCGCACCTTGAAGAATAAAATTTACGTTAAATTGACTGTACTGGTATGTGTGATAAGTTAAAGAGAAGTTAGCTTAGCAGGTGTTATACATTCTGTAATAAATGAAAAAAAATCGGCAGCCGATTAAAAGGCAACCAAAAAATCCAGAAGGAGATATTTATGGAAAACATTTCTGTTCAGCATGGGCCTGATCACGTGGAGTTGGCGGATGTCAGGCAAATCGAGCTTGATAAAATTATAGTCTCTGACTTTTGCTGTCGGAATAGCGAAGGTGATGATCTGTCTTGCCTTATGGACTCCATTGTGCAAGAGGGGCTTTTACAATATCCCAATGCTATGGATAATGGCGATGGCACCTTTTTGTTGTTGTGCGGGCGTCGAAGATATTTAGCGTGCAAAACCCTTGGTTGGCAGCGAATACCGTGTGTGGTGAGGCAAAAAGACCAGAGGGATTTGATCTTTATCGCGCTGACGGAGAATTTGCAGCGGTTGGCCTCAAATCCTGTTGATGAAGCGATATTTTTAGGTAAAGTCAAGAAAGAATTTGGCTATACCGAAGAGGAGCTTGGCCGTAGAACCGGCTTTCAACAAAGTGGGGTTAACGAACGGCTGTCTATTCTGGAGTTGCCTCGTGAAATTCTTATGGAAGTGAGCGCCGGTGAAGCTGGTCGGCTTAAGTTCACGCATGCCGTGGCTTTGGCCTATCTTATGAAAACTAACCGGAGTCAAAAGGAAAGTGAAATCAGAGATCTTGCGGTAAAAGTGAGAAGATGTCAACTTACGACGATTGAACTGAAAATGCTTGTAAAGTTAATTACCGGTGGTGGGTATGACCGTTTGCCGGACAAACTTAGAATGCTTCTGTTTAACCATAAATATATGACTGCCAAAGTGGCTAATCTTTATTTGGGCATAGAACAGATATGCCAGGAAAAAGAAATGCAGAAGTATCGCATTGTTGTTCCGACAATTAGAACCAGGATCGCAGATGTTATCTGCAAAGCCGTTAAATCCAAGTTGCTTTATGACAGAATTAAACAGCAAGTAATTGATTTGATTCAACATGAGGCAAAATCAGCGGATAGCGGTGCAGATGCCGGCTTAAATGTTAAAACAGTAGCACATCATTTTTCCAAGCTGGTAGATGAAATCAATATCAGCCGGGAAAAGATCATCGCATTATCTAAAGATAATCCGCAACAGTTGGCAAATTTCAAGAGAATTGCACAAAACCTCATAAAACAGCTGAAAGAGTTGCTGGCAAACGTAGAGCCAGATACGAATAATACCGGTAATTAAAATCTTATTTGGAGGAACACAAAATGATTGCTTTAGTGCCTGTAAAAGAAGAATCGTTCGCAAAATGGGAAGATTTGTGCGACATGGTGTTAAGTCGGGATCAGCGTGTTTATGTTGTAAACAGTCGCAATATGGAAATAAAGGATGACGGTATATTGTGTGCTAGTGGATTTGAAGGTCCTATTGCAGAGTCGGCATTTTCGGGTTTGCTGCGGACATGGAGTATTCCGAATGAGTTTGCCAGAAAAGTGTGCCCTGAGGAGTTACTAAAGATTATGATCACGCAGTTGGGGCATCGGCTGAATATTGATGTGCGGATACTTACCATTGATGGTGTTGCACACGCTATCATGCCATTTAATCGGCTGCCGATAATGCACACAGATGTTATTGAGTATTTAGGAAATAGTATCTCGCAGTGCGACGCTGTTTTGGCAGGAAATGTTCTCCGCATTACATCGGTAAACAGCGACTTCAAGGACTTGCTTCCTGGCGATGCTTTCGGGTTTGGTTGGGAACTGGTGTGCAGCCAAAGCGGCTGGAATTTAACTGAGGCCTCGCAGTTTGCAATTCGTATGATATGCAGCAATGGGATGCTTGGATTTGACAGGTTTGCCTCGGTCAAACGAAATTACAACAGCAGTGAGCCGGCACTGGAAACGCTTGAGAAACTGGCACAGTTGCTTGATAGTGCAAACACGCCTGATATGTTTGAAGAGGCGGTTGATTGGGCGGCGAAAACACGGATAGAAAAAAACTATGAGCCAACTCTGAACTATCTATCGCGGCGGCTGGAAGGTGATGCTACAAAGTCTGCTCTGTCGCAGTTGACGGATTCGCATTCATGGTACGACCTTGTCAATGGGGTCACCGCTCTTGCGAAAACGCATCAACTGGTGATGCGCCGCAGATATGAGATTGAGGGAGGATTACTCATGAGTTGGTTTGCCAGACAGGGGCGGACCAAAGCACCATGGCAGACAGTTTCCTGTGAAAAATGTAGTGTGTGGGATGCAGAAGCACCTCAAGGTTAACCTGGGTCAGAGATTGGTAATAATCGGTACGGGTTTTTGGTTTACAACGCTGCGGCTGGACGACTGGCTTAGGATTGCCAATACAACATAAACGCGGGTTTTTGTGATTGGATAATTATATGCTGAAAAAGGAGACTTATTTATGTGTGCAGACGAAAAAGAAATACCTGATGACAATGCGGATATTCCTGCTGGTGAAGAAGATAAGCAGGACGGCTCAGACTGGCCAGATATGTCTGAAGTTGGAAAAGACATTGGGGTCAATTGGCCTGATATGGGCGAATTAGGCAAGGATATTGGCAAGCAAATTCCCCCTGTCGGATAGCAGTAAAGCCACAGCAGATGAGACATCAGATTTTCATGTGTGCCTAGTTGTGCCTAAGATTGCCTACAACGTCACTGGTATGGCATGGCAGTTTTTGTCATACTTGGTTTTAGAAACAAATAGTGTAAATAATGAAAGGAATTAATTATGCCGCTTGGACAAATACCACAATCGATCTGGGGACAAATTATAGAATGGTTAAAATTTTTAGTGAGGCTGCCTATCATTGCTCTGCTGATGGTTGCTGCGGCGATGTTCTGTTGGGTCGGATTCTGGTTTATCGTACGCCTGAGTATTTATATACATTCTCGTTGTCTTTCGAGGCCATGGTAAAAAATGAGTCCGGTACCATTCAATCCAATTAATCCTCAGCAGTTTTCACAGACCGGTGACAGAGTGACTACTGATGTTCAGCGATATTGCTCGCCGACAGGACAGATTGCTGACATTATCGTTAACGATCTGACAATCGATTCCAATGGCGTCTGGAAAACTGAGAAACTCAGGGAGTGTATCCCTCCGCTTGCAGACGGAAGAATACCGGATTCGCCGAAGGATATTCGTGAGTGCTGTCGATGTCAAGGTCTGATCCATGTGGAAAGTTCATATATCTGTCCGGTGTGTAATTTGACATTTTGCATAGTATGTACAACTGAGTTTTCACCAGATAAAGACAAGTCTATCAGGCTTTGTATACCCTGTGTAGAAAAAGCAACCACAACCCCATTACAGAAGTTTTACAAGTGGATAGTAGGTTAATATGGTACTAAAAAATAATGGTAATTCATTTGATAATTCCGGCCATCTAACGCCGCAGCAGATACAGCAGATGCTCATGGATCCTGCCATAAGAGCCTGGGACAATACCAAACTCTGGCGTGCAGGCATAGCATTGATGAGAAATCCTTTTGATCATGTGCTTCAGGCTATCTTTGCGCATTTGCTCAGCAAGCAGCGGGAATTGTATGTTCTTAGCGGCAATCCATACTGGCCCAATTATCCGCCTATCGGCACTATCACTGGCTCAGCTGGCGACATTAAAGTCGGCAGCATGTTCGCTGGCGATCCCGTCGCCTTTTCTGCAAATCGGCTATTCTGCGGTACAGGCATATTTGCCCGCATTGGTGCAGGTAAGAGTTCGTTTCTTGCCGAGCCGATCCGGCAGCTGATTGATCAAGATTATCTTGTGATCGTTTTTCAGCAGAAAGATGAGTACAATAATTTTGCAACCGAGCCTGCGCTAGCTGGCAAAGTTCTTCCGCTGCGTGATAGCGAATGTATGATTTCTCCCTTTGAGCCAGCCATCGGTGTCTCCATGCATGATCACAACAACTCTGTGATCGACACTATAGGCAGATGCTCTGGCCGCATGTACGCACAGCGACTAACGCTTGATCTTAATGACAAATACTCCAAAAAACTGCCCAGTGGTTCTTATACTCCTCTTGATGTACTAATTAATATTCACGAAAATTTTGTACCTGGCAGGGGCTCCGTTGAAGCATATTATAAAGAGAGCATGCTTTACGCACTTAGGGAGATACAGAAGACATTCGGTGGTATTTTTGACTACTACAGCAGCGATTTCCTGGAAAAAATCTTTAATCGTACGGGGTTGGTTGCAATTCAGTCTGGCGCTCCGCTGGCAGCATATACTTTTTTTGTGACCATTTTTATCCAATACATCTATTTGCTGCGAAAAGCCGCCAGGTTTACTGTCGGAACGTTCAAGAAAATCATCATCATTCTTGAAGATGCGACAATGATTACCGATGAAAAGGAGCTGGGCGGCACCTCTCCACTGACAAATCTGGCGTTTACAGCCCGTGCTTATAATATCGGCATTGTTTATATCAATCATACAATTGCCACATCCGTTAGTCAGAAACTACTGTCGAATCTCGAAAACATTTTCCTGCTGGGACTGTCCGGTGAAGATCTTCGCCGAATTCAGCAATTGCTCAATTGTACGCCTGAACAGGCAAAGGTCATCCCTTTGCTTCAGCCAGGCCAGTTTGTCGCGTTGATACCATCCATGTGGCCAATGGCCGTATTGGGACAGTTCCCCTACAATCCTTCTCCGAGAAAACTGACTGAGGATGAGCGGCTAAAGATAGTCAGATCGTTTCTTGGTACCGTCCGCACTGTAAAATCAGGCAGTCATAGATTGCCAATTATTGTTGTTCCGGCATCATCTGCCGCATCATCTGTACCTTCATTGAACTCCAACCAGATGCAATTTTTGATTCTTGCGGCAACTGGAAAACCGATGCCGCTGGGTAAGTTGTACGAAGTGATCGGACTTGCTCATCGCGATGGCAAAAAGATAGTCGATAGTTTGGAGCAGAAGGGCCTTATTCGCATATATGCTTTTTCAACGGGCAAAGTCGGCGGTAAGGTCAGTTTTGTCGAGGTTACTGATGCCAGCTGGCGGATTCTGATTGCCAGAGGTTTTTCAAGGTCAAAGTCGCTCACCGGCGGGGGATTCCTGCACAATCTTGCAGCTACGCTCATTAACATTGCAGAAAAGAAGCGGGGCATGACGGTTAATTTTGAGATTGATCTTAAGGGTGTCAGGATCGATGTGGAATCACGGGACAATAAGAGCGGAAAGAGGGTGTTTATCAACATTGGTGTATCGAGCCCGCAGCGTGAGGCAGATGTTATTGAGAAGATTTTTGCAATGCCGGTAATGAACGGTAATCGTTTTGTTCTGGTGGGGCTTGATGGGCCGTTTACAAAGCAGGTAAAGGATATTCTGAAGAAAAAAGGATGGAAGAGCGATGCGTTAAATCGCCTTGAGGTGCGTGTAATTGCAGATTTTATTGTCGATTAAAAAAATAAAATAAAATTATGCCGACACCGGCCCGTGTAATTGGAGTGTTGTAATAGGAAGTGCATAAAAAAATAGGAGACATATATATGACAGAACAAAATATTAATAATGACCCGTTGAAGTCGCCTTTGCCGGATAAATCGCAGGAATTTGACCTTGAGCCGGAAGATCTTATCGCCGCCGGTATAAGAGGGATCATCGAGAGAAATATAAAAACTCTCGAAATATGTCCTTCAAAAGAAATTCAGGTTCTCAGTTCTCAGATGGCCGAATGTGTCAGTGCAGTCTCCGGCAACAGGGATCAAACAGAGCGAGTTGGCAAGCAGATCATGGAACTCAAAAGCCGATACGGTGTGATCGAAGCGGCTCTAAGTGAAAATAAGGCATTGAGTCAGCAGTATTTTAATGATCACATCCTTGAGCCTATGGCGCAGTCGCTTTTGCCGATCAATGACCTTATTGAGGGTACAATCAGCAGCTGGTTGGACACCGCCACTGCCATTGATCCTGAGAATCTTCAATTACTTGAGGTGGTACGGATGCAGCTTATGCAGTTTTTGGGTTTCTACCGTATCGAATATATAAGGCATGAACCTGGCGTGCATTTTGATCCGAAGGTCATGAAACCATCAAAGATTAGTGAAACCTCGCTTGCGGAACTGGATGGCAAAATTGCCAAATCACTTCAGGCTGGATTTAGGCTCGACGGCCAGCGATTGCTGCGGTCTGAGAGCGTCGTTTTGTATAGATTTGTAAGGCGTGAAAGTATTTAAAT
>CAMDDF010000011.1 GCA_945890885.1 Candidatus Kuenenia stuttgartensis
GAAGGTGCCGCAGTCGAAGACTTTATGAAGCCCGACCGTGTAATCATCGGCACGACAAATCCTGCGGTTCGCGAATTAATGAAGCAGCTTTACGCTCCATTTATGCGGAAAAGCAGTAGAATAATATTTATGGATCCCGCAAGCGCCGAGATGACAAAATACGCCGCCAATGTAATGCTTGCGACGCGCATTTCATTTATGAATGAGCTTTCGGCGTTGTGCGATACGTTCGGAGCGGATGTTGAGCTTGTGCGCAACGGCATCGGTTCGGATTCAAGGATCGGCAATTCCTTTTTATTTGCTGGCGTTGGCTACGGCGGAAGCTGTTTCCCCAAAGATGTCAAGGCGCTTGCATTCATGGGAAGACAACAGAATTGCCCGATGACTATCGCTGAAGCTGCACAGGATGCTAATTATAAACAACACGACCGATTCGCTCAGAAGATTCTGGATTATTACAAGGGCAGAGAATCAAGGACGACTCTTGCTGCCTGGGGTCTTGCGTTCAAAGCCAAGACCGATGATATTCGGGAATCGCCTGCAATATGGTGCATAAAGAAATTTATCGATGCCGGCATTAAAATTAAGGCTTATGATCCGGAGGCAATGTCCGCTGCTATTGCTATGCTCGATGGAAAAATCCAAGCTGGTAAGAACGATTACGAAATACTCGATGGTGCTGATGGCTTGGTGATATTTACCGACTGGCAGCAATTTCGCACGCCGGACTTCGATTTGATGAAACAGAAGATGAAAACGCCTGTGATATTCGACGGCAGGAATCTTTACGACCCCAGCTATGTAAGAAAACAAGGGATTATATATTATTCAATTGGCCGTCCCTAAGGGACAGAGTATAGAATATAGAGAATAGATTAGAGATGATAGGACATGCAGGATTATAGAAAACTTCAAGTATGGCAAAAGGCTCATGGATTTGCTTTAAATGTATATAAGGCAACAGCTTCTTTTCCTCGTGAAGAAACATATTCGCTTGTGAATCAGATTAGACGTGCCGCAATTTCCATACCGTCTAATATTTCTGAAGGCTGCGGAAGATTTGGAAACAGTGAACTGAAACAGTTTATGAGTATTGCAATGGGCTCTGCTAATGAAGCAGGATATCAACTGTTGCTTTCTAAGGATTTGGGATATATCTCCATGAGCGTTTATAGTGATTTAAATAAAGAGATAATTGAAATACAAAAAATGTTATCAAGCTACATCAAAAGGATAGCTGCTACAAAATAATCTACAATCTATTCTCTATAATCTATAATCAAATTTTGAGGAATAAAATGACGGAAAAAATACTTGTTACCGGAACTGCGGGTTTCATTGGGTTTCATCTTGCAAACAGGCTGATTGCCCGCGGTGATGAGGTTGTCGGCCTTGACAGCATCAATGATTATTATGATGTCCGCGTCAAGCATGGCAGGCTCAAAGAAACCGGCATAGACCACGCAAAACTTGAACGCAATAAAATTCAGCAAAGCAGCAAATATCCTAACTATCGCTTTGTGCAGATGAACCTTGAAGACAAGGAAAGTATCGACAAACTCTTTGCGGCTGAGAAGTTTGATAGGGTTTGTAATTTGGCAGCACAAGCTGGCGTGCGATACAGCCTTGTAAACCCAATGGCGTATATCAATGCTAATATCGTCGGTTTTACAAATATTCTCGAAGCATGCAGGCATAATAATGTTGAACATCTTGCCTATGCAAGCAGCTCCAGCGTTTACGGACTAAATGAAGAAATGCCGTTTTCCACAAGCGATAATGTTGACCATCCGGTCAGTCTTTATGCTGCCAGCAAAAAGAGCAATGAGCTTATGGCACACTGTTACAGCCATTTGTTTGGCTTACCGACGACCGGTCTTCGTTTCTTTACGGTTTACGGCCCGTGGGGCAGGCCTGATATGGCGCTTTTCTTATTTACGAAAGCAATTCTCGAAGATAAGCCCATCGATGTATTCAATTTCGGCGAGATGAAACGAGATTTCACTTACGTCGATGATATTGTCGAAGGCCTCGTCAGAGTTATTGATAGCGCTCCCAAAGGCAATCCGGACTGGACAGGCAAAAAACCTGATCCATCGTGTTCCAAAGCACCATATAAGGTTTATAATATTGGAAACAGCAATCCTGTTCGACTGATGGATTTTATCGAGGCTATTGAAAAGACTATCGGCAAGACAGCCAAGAAGAATATGCTGCCTTTGCAGATGGGCGACGTGCCCGCGACATGGGCAGATGTTGCTGATCTGGAAAAAGACCTCGGATATAAGCCCAATACATCTATTCAGGATGGCATCGACAGGTTTATAAAGTGGTATCGCCAGTTTTATGTACAATAAGGCTTATAATCTGTATTAAAAGACATAAAAAAGGCTGATTTGTGCCTGATGAAGTCAATTCTGCGGAACTTTTAGCCGATATAAACGTAAGTAGATTTTAGAGAATAGATTACAGATTACAGTTTTAGTTGAAGACAGTAATTATTCCGTATAGGAATTTTTCTGTTGTCTGCATTCTGTAGTCTGATTTCTGGAACTTTTCGGCGCAGCCGACAGGGACGGGGTTTGAATAAAGCAAGAAGATAGAAATTAGAAGTTAGAAAGAAAAACTTCGAATCTGACTGGAATTACAATGAACAACAAACATCTGGAATGGCTTAAGCAAGCGGATTATGATATTGACACCGCAGAATTTATGCACAACGGCAGCAGATGTTTTTATTCGGTTTTCATGTGCCATCTTGCAATTGAAAAGGCATTGAAAGGTCTCTATCAATTCAAGCTTGAAGAAGTCCCGCCTAAGACGCACAATCTTGTTTACCTGCTAAACAAAATAGATATAAAGCCTGATGAGAAAATCGGCAAATTCATAATAAAGCTCAATGAGGCTAATATTGCAACCCGGTATCCTGACAATATCGCAATACTTCAAAGCAACTACACAAAACAGGTAACTGCCGAAATTCTTATAAATGCAAAGGAATCGCTGGAATGGATAAAAAAACAATTTTAGCCATTATATCAGATTTTGAAAAAGCTTTGGTATTGGAAAACATAAAACCTGAGAAGATAATTCTTTTCGGTTCCTGCGCTTCGGGCACTAATCGTCCTGACAGCGATATTGACCTTGTTGTGATATCCGAAGATTTTAAAGATAAAGATTACTGGCAGAGAATAGACATTTTATCCTCTGCTGTTTATAAGGTTTTTAAGCCTATTGAAGCTATTGCGATGACTCCGCAGGAATGGCTCAGCGGTGATTCGATGATTACCGACTATGCCCGAAACGGCGAAGTAGTATTTGGATAGCTGACTCTATTAACTTGTCAATTAGCGATTAGCTGTTAGCAATTAGCAGTTAGCTTAAATCTTACTGCTTATCGCTGATAACTGATTGCTGACAACTGAAACATTGCTTGGAACACTTTTGCCGACTTTATTGACGGCGTAAACGATATATTCAAAACCGCAATCGCGGGTCTGCTCTTTTAAAATTAAATATGTGTCAAAACAGCTTGCGGCATTTGTCCATTTTCCGTCGGGCATTATTCGTTTTTGCAGAAGATAAAAGCTTACCGCTCCGCCATCGACAGGTTTTGTCCAGCCAAGTTTGATATTGCCGTTGTCATCGATGTCGGCTTTAAGTTCAAGCGGCTGGCCCGGCAATTCCAATGAATGAGGTTTACTGCGGGCGCTCCATCCGATCAACTTTAGTTTGTTATCATCGAAGTTGACGGTGTTTTCGGCGTACCGGATATCCTGTTTCATGGCTTCAGCAAGGGCATTAAGGGCCGCTTCTTTATTATTGACGGCCTTTTTAAGCTCGGCTTCCAATCGAACTTCGTTATTGAGCCTTGTACGGTAAGTTATCCTTTTGATATTCAGCGATAGTATTGAAACAGGCGGCTTAGGGAACAATGCGATATTCTTCTTTAAGCCTTCGTACATTATTATCGCCATATTATAAAGCTGTGCCTGACTGGTTGGAAACTTTGGCATTGTCTTATCTCCGAAAAAAGTTAGCGATTAGCAATGAGCTGTTAGCAGTTAGCTTATCGCTGATTACTAATCGCTTATTGCTGTTTTAAAGAACCGCCAAGACGATATTACTTGCCATACCATCGCCTGCTTTGTTTGAGGCAACGACACGGTATTCCCATTCTGTGCCTCGTGTCTGATCTGTCAGGGTATATTCCCTTTCGATTGAGGCAGCCGTTTCCATCCAGCTTCCTGCGGGTCTTTGACGGCGATAAATTTTATAGACACTAACGGTACCGCCGCTGATGGGTTTCTTCCATGCAAGGCTTACCCAGCCTTCACCTTGTTCAACAACGACAAGTTCGAGCGTTTGTCCGGGAGCAGGCATAGGAGTTTGTGGTTTTCTGCCGCTCCAGCCCAGCAGTTTAAGTTTTTCATTGTCATAGTCGACGGTGTTTTCGGCATATCGCAGGTCTTTTTTCATTGCCTCTGCCATAGCTTCAAGTGCTGCAAGTTTTGCGGATGTTGCAGCTTCCGATAGGGCCTTAGCTTCTGTCAGTGCATTTTGCGCAGCGACGAGGGCACTGGTCAGGGTTGTAAGGTTTGCAGTTGTAACAGGCGGTGTTGGGTAGATAGTGGTGTTGTTTGCTAATCCGCTTGTTAATTCATTTGCCAGAACTAATACTTCTGCTTCTGCGAGTGGAAACTTTCCCATTGTTTTTTCCTTTAAAATATGTGATGTTCTTTTATTGCGATGAACCATTCACCGCAGACGATAAACTAAACTGCCCAGGCATAGCTTAACGGTTTTATATGATAATGTCTTTGCAGCATGCTGCAGCCATAAGATATATTTGCCACGATTGAGCTATGACAAAAATTCAATTTTGTAAATAGCGACCACCGCAAATAGAAAGACATTTAAAAATCTGCGTAATCTGTGCCATCTGTGGCTTAAGGAGTCGTATATAACACTTCATTTGAGGCATATTACACTTGAGTCTGGTTATATAACGTATTATCTGCCGCAGATAACATTTTATATTGGTTACATGATGCATAATATAGTATAGATAACGCTTAATCTGTCCTAACTTAAACATCATTTACAGTAGATAACGCTTTATTTGTGTAATATGATGCTTAATCTGTTGAACATTACGCGTTAGATGCTTCATATAACGCTTTGTTTCAAAGAGCTAAAACCTGAAAAACCCTATTTAACGCTTAGAAAAGGCGATTAATTATCAGCTATTAGCCATTAGCGATTAGCTTTACTTATTGCTCATTGCTTATCGCTTCCTGCTTATCGCTGAACTCTAATTTCTATAATCTGCAATCTGTTCTCTGACATCTGAAGTCTGATATCTGACTTCTGTTTTAATTTGTGGCCAACTTTTCTAACTTCTAACTTGATACTTCTGACTTCCTTTAAGTCCCCGTCGAGACCCCGTTATGAAAAATATAAATCCGAAAAAATATTTAGTAGTTAGTAGTCATTAGCCGTTAGTCATTAGTTTCTTAATTTCTATTATCTACTGTCTATTCTCTACTTACTATTGACTACTGGCTATCAGCCATTATTATTTTCTTCGGCAAGCTCTTTACGGCACTTAACAAAAAAAATAAAAAAAGTTAAAATTTTTATAATCTGTGTTTTTATGCTAAAAACAAGGGTTTTAATTGTTGTTTGCTATCTATTAACTACTTAAAGCTGTAATCTGAACTCTGAAATCTGAGTTCTGTATTCTTAAACAGCGTTTTTTGATGTTTTTACTATAATCTATAATCTGTACTCTATTTTCTATTGCCTAATGGCTACTGGCTATTGCCTTGTTTTATTAACTTCTAATTTCTAACTTCGTACTTCTGACTTGTTTTTTCTCTGTAATCTGTCTTTATTAATCTGTGTCTAAAAATGAAACTTCTAATTTCTAACTTCGTACTTCTAACTTCTTTATTCACCTGCTTCGTAGCGGAAATAAAGGCCTATTATGATGTAAATATGCCGGGTAATTTCAAAAACCCGCAGGCTGTTAGTGAAGTTTTGTCTGGTAACAGGAAAACAGCTAATGCCGCATGGTGGGGATTTGAGCCCAATGATTCAACTTTTGCTTTACAATCTGCGATTAATTCAGGGGCAACTAAAGTAATAGTACCATATATGGGCAATGACTGGATTGTCAGGCCAATACTATTGCAAAGCAACCAGGAAATTTATATTGAACCAGGCGTGAATATTGTTGCCAAAAAAGGATATTTTAAGAAAACAGGTGATTGCCTTTTTAATGCTATAAACAAAAAGAATATTTTACTTCAAGGTTACGGCACAACTTTAAAAATGCAAAAAACCGATTACGCTAATACCGAACAGTATGAGAAATCTGAATGGCGAATGGGTATTAGATTATTGTCTTGTGAAGCTGTAAATATTAAAGGGATAACTGTTAAAGATACTGGGGGAGATGGCTTATATATTGGTGAGTCAGATTCAGGAAAAAGTTGTAAAAATATATTTATAGAAAATTGCATTTTTGACAACAATTACCGTCAAGGTATAAGTATAATCAGTGCTGAAAAACTTCGTATTAGTAATTGTATTTTCAATAATACTTCTGGTACAAATCCATCTGCTGGGATAGATATAGAACCAAATAATAATAAAAACAAGTTATCTGACATAGTAATCCAAGATTGCATATCTAAGAATAATGCTGGAGCAGGATTTGTTGTATCCTTAAAACAATTAGATGCAAATTCTGAGAATGTTTCAATTTTATTTTATAATTGTTACATTGAAGGTTGTAAATGGGGGTTAGTTGTAAGTTCAGAAGACAAGGATAGTCCTAAGGGACTGGTTGAATTCAGAAATTGCTGTATTGAAAATAGCATCTCTCCTGGGATATGGATAAGTATTGACAAACGTGAATTTAACACTGTTTTTAGCAATTGTACGCTTCGCAATTGTGCTCAAGATTATTCTTTCGACAAGATGCGTAATTCTCCTGTACGCGTTAGAGGTGGTAGAAGTGGAAAAAATGACAGTGTTGGAGCTATTGTTTTTAGTAATTTATATATTTTTGATAATACTGACAGGCCAAAGCTATTTTGTTATTTTTGGCCTGGTTCGTCTGAAGGAAAAAATGAAAATGTTTCTGGAAATATTTTTTATAATAGCGAACAAAAAGAGAAAATTATCGATACTAATATAAGAATTGGGTTAAGAACTAAAATAATTGATTATAACCCCAAAATACATAAGGTTGAAATGGTGGACAAATGAAATTGTGGACTATAGGCTTCACAATGTTTTTAATAGTAAGTCTATGTGACACCACAATCATTGCAGATTGCAATGATTGTTCGTTGAAAGGTGACTTGGATAACAATTGTTATATTGATTTTAGCGATTTTAGCATTCTTGCGAGAAATTGGCTAACGTCTGGTGATTCGTTAAAAGGCGATCTGGATAACAGTGGTTATGTTGATTTTAACGACCTTAGTATTCTTACAGAAAATTGGCTAAGGTCGGATAATTTGATAGCCAGAATATTTGCACTGCCGAGTATAGCTTTTTCAGAGCAAAATAATGTTCTAACAGAAGTGGCTGCAAATGTAGAAAGAACTCGAACGGTTGCTGTTTGCAGTAATTCCGATGGTGTTATGCGTACTGCGGAGTCACAAGATCAGGTACCTTTAAACGTATTTTGCAGTAATTCTTCATATATCTTTGGCTGTAATGACACGAACCAAAGAGTATATCGTTCGGTTGATGGCGATACTTGGACTATTTTACAGACAAACATTAAGTCTTGTAGTATGTTTGTAACCTTAACGGGCAGACTCTTGCAATGGCATTCTGCCGGCGTGATTAATTATCGGGGAATAACAAAGACATGGTATAACATATGGTACTCTGACGATAATGGTGATACCTGGACACCGGCGCATGAGGCGGATGGAACAACTCCATATTATTTTGGAGGGCCTGTTTGGCAGTGGGGAGTTTGTGAGAACGCAAACGGAACAATTTGTGCCGCTGAATATGGCAGTGCATTATATTATCCGGCATATATCAATCGCTCAGTTGATAACGGCGCAACCTGGGCAGTTGTACATACTCAGGACCCAACGACAATCAGTCATTATCACGCGTTGGCCTATCATGCCGGGACAGGTAAATGGCTTTGCAATACAGGCGATAATGCCGACAAACAGTATTTGTTAGTATCAACTGATGATGGTAATAACTGGTCAAATTACATTGAGGGTAAGCAAGACAATTATTATCAGGTTACAAAATACTTTGACTATGGCGACCCAACAAAAATGCTTTGCGGCAGTGACCAATTTGGAGAAGTTTTTGTGTTTGATTTAAATGAGTGGCCGATGAGTCCGATTATAACCAATTGGGAAAATCAAGTAGGCAGTGCCTCGTCCAATCTCTCGGTTTTGATTTTTAAGTATGATAATGTTTACTATGCCTGCCAATGGGACTCACGTAATTCTGGTACAAGGCAAGCCGTTGTAAGTGTTTCAACTGATTTAATACATTGGACTGTATATTATCGTATAGCTAATACAGCTATTGCAGGTTTACGGAATTTTGCGGGATTTAAAAATGGCAAATTACATCTTTCAGATGGTACGCATCATTTTGTCATGTCGCCAGCGGTTGTCTCAAATAAGACTGGAGTTGTATTGGAGCCGGCAACAACAAACTTATTAAATACAACGGCCTTGAGTTCCCTGGAAGGGCCGTCTAACATTTCAAAATGGTATAGACAGAGTACCACTCTGAGTGAAATTACAAACAGCGATAGTATAGATGGCGATTATTGTTTGCATTTCGCGAGAAGAGGCACATCGGGAGGGCAAAATTTCCTTGCCAGCCAGGAATTCACCGTTGAAAATGACAAATGGTACATAGCAAGGGTATGGCTCAAAGGACAGGTAGGGCGAGTCCGAGTTTATCTTTCCGGCTGTGCCTCGAATAATATGGGGTCTTATATTATCGGTAAGGATAAATGGACAGAAGTGATGACGTACCCTGTCCTGTCAACCAGTAACTCTATCACGTTAGGCATTACAGGAGAAACAAGACGTAGTGATAATTTTGGTGAAATATATGCCGATGGTTTGCAGCTTGAGGAATTACCTTACACTTCCTGGCAGGTGGGAGGTACGGTCAGAGCGAAAGGGCAATTAGATTATACCGTATTTTTAAATAATAATTGGACGGATGTGATAACATTTCTGCCGCATATAGACACTTATAAAATGACAAATTATACGGGCAATCTTTACATTAGAACATATCGTATAGATGATTCTAATTATGCAGAAATATATTATAAGCCTTCTGACAAAAAGTTTTATTTAGAAGTTACCGGAACGGGTGGAGGCGCAACTGTTGCAAGTTCGGCAATGAATTTTATCAGGGATGCTACAATACGTATATCTGTCAGTCGGTCTAATGGAAATCTGTATCTTTCTGTTGCTAATGGCGCACCGTATGAGGATTTGGCAGCAGTTTTGGACAACACTATAGGAATTACCGGCAGGGTTATCTTGCGAAGTGGTAACATCAATGGTGATTATCTGATGCCGATGACACTTGTAGAGGAATATCATAAATGACAAACAGTTTAGTTTGGCAATTATGCAAAGATTAGATAATCTTCATCTATTTGTCGCATGTCGGAACTCTATAAAGATAACCCCCGATGCGGGTTTTAAAGAAAGTCATAATTTCAACAAAGTAACAAAAGAAATTTGAGGTATAATGAAACATATAGCATTTATATTTGGCACTCGTCCCGAGGCAATCAAATTATGCTCCATCATCTTAGAGATGAAAAAAAACCCGGATTTAGCCCCCCATGTGTGTGTTACTGGTCAGCACCGGCAGATGTTGGATCAGGTTCTGGAAGTTTTTGGTATAGTACCGGATGTTGACCTTAAACTAATGGAACCTAATCAGACGCTTGCTTCGTTGACCGCCCGCGGCATTACCACCATCGATGCTTATCTTAGGCAGTATAAGCCGGATATGGTTCTGGTTCAAGGTGATACCACTTCTGTCCTGTGTGCGAGCATCGCGGCGTTTTATAATCGCATCCCCGTAGGTCATGTTGAGGCGGGCCTGCGAACGTGGAATAAGTATTCACCGTTCCCGGAAGAAATAAATCGGGTGCTTGCATCGCATATTGCCGATTATCACTTTGCGCCAACGGAACAGTCTCGAAAAAATCTCATCCATGAAGGTGTCGATCAATCTAAAATATATGTAACCGGCAATACCGTTATAGACGCTCTGTATATCGCGGTGGATAAAGTGAAAGATAACCCTCCTGAAATCCCCGGCTTGTCAAAAGAATTGATAAATAGCCTGGCTGTAAAATCCATGGTACTTATCACTGGCCATCGCCGTGAAAATTTCGGTGGTGGATTTGAGTCTATCTGTGAAGCCATCTCTGTACTCGCCGGTAAATTGCAAAATACGGAGTTTATTTATCCTGTCCATTTAAATCCGAATGTACGCGAGCCTGTATTTCGTCTGCTTTCAGATTTGAGAAATGTACACCTGATAGATCCGCTTAGTTACCTGCCATTTGTCGCGTTGATGAGTCGCGCTGCAGTCATCCTTACCGATTCCGGCGGTGTTCAGGAAGAAGCGCCAAGCCTCGGCAAACCTGTACTGGTGATGCGGGATACCACCGAACGGCCTGAGGCCGTCGATGCGGGTACAGTCAAGCTTGTCGGTACAAATACTGACGCGATAGTAGAAAATGTTTTAACGCTTCTTACTGATAAAGCCGCGTATGAAAAAATGGCCAAAGCTGTCAATCCTTATGGCGATGGAAAAGCAACAGGCAGGATACTGGCCGCGTGCGAGCGGTTACTGGAAGGTAAATAAAAAGAATATATGAGTATTAAATCAATAGCATCCATCTATTGCCCTGTTTTCTTGAGACCGGCATTTAACCGCATCGCGAACTCACCGATTGGCTCGCGATTGGCAACCGGTGTGTTCTGGTCGATGGCCGGAGCAGTGATTTCCCGTGGGTTGATGTTGGCGGCTTCTATCCTGGTAGCTCGTATTCTCGGTAAGGAAGTTTACGGCGAATATGGTATTATCCGCTCGACAGTAAATATGTTTCTTGTTTTTGCGGGTTTTGGCTTGGGTTTGACAGCTACAAAATATGTTGCAGAATTTCGTAATAGCAATCCGGCACGAGCAGGACGTATTATCGCCATCTCTGGTTTGTTTGCTATGGTCACAGGCTTGCTGGTGGCAACAGGGGTTTTGGTTTTTGCTGATGTGTTGGCAACGCGAACCCTGAATGCTCCGCATTTAGCCGGCATTTTAAAAATTGGAGCATTGATACTGTTTCTTAACGCTCTTAATGGTGCCCAAACCGGAGCTTTAGCAGGCTTCGAGGCATTTAAAACTATCGCTCATGTAAATCTGGGTGTAGGTTTGACATCGTTTCCGTTGCTGGTAGGCGGTGCCTATTTCGGTGGTTTAGAAGGTGCGGTCTGGGCTTTGGGAATCAATATGGGTATTAACTGGCTGCTAAACCATATTGCTCTTCGAAAAGAGGCCAAGCGATTTAATGTTCCCTTTGCTTATAAAGATTGCATAAAAGAATGGCCCGTTCTCTGGAAATTCAGCCTGCCTGCAACTATAAGCGGTATTGTGGCTAGTCCCATTGCGTGGGTCTGCAATGCGATATTGGTAAATGAGCCAGATGGCTATGGTCAAATGGCTATTTTTGAGGCTGCCAATCAATGGCGACTTGCTATCTTGTTTGTTCCAGGGATGTTAAGCATGATTGTTCTACCAATGCTTTCCAGTCTCAATGGTAACAACGATCAAACAAGATATAGAAAAGTATTGAAATACAATATTATACTTAGTGGTGCGGTGGCATTGGCTGTTGCTTTACCAATAGTTTTACTTGGCAGATGGATTATGGCAAGTTATGGCGAAGGTTTTATGCAAGGCTATTGGACGCTCGTTTGTCTTGTTTTATGTTCGGTGTTAATTTCAATTAACAATGTAGTCGGTCAGGCTATCGCCAGCAAGAATAGAATGTGGATTGGCCTGCTTTTCAATAGTATGTGGGCGTCGGTACTCCTAATAGCAAGTTTTTTTCTGATACGGCAAGGCTATGGTGCTTTGGGCCTGGCCTTTGCGACATTAATGGCTTACATCCTTCATATGGCTTGGCAGAGTATTTATCTCGGCTGTGTTCTAAAAGGTAAATACGGAAAATAAAATTCAAAAGTTCTATAACTTACGAAAACATTTTACATGACACAATAGATCGAGTTGATGCAAATAACAACCAAATCACTGAAAGTGAAACCATATGAGTCTAAAATTATTAGTTGTTTCTAAAAGTTTTCCCCCACTCCAGACAGCTCAAGCACTGCAGATTGGTAAAGTGGCAGAAGCCATAGCAGATTGTGACTGTGAGATCACGGTGGTTGCAGGGATACCAAATGGCGACAAAGAGAATGTTAAAGTTTTGCCAGAAAATTCTTCAAGTCATATTTGTTATGTCCCGTACTCCGTGCCGTGGCTCGGTAAGCATCGGTTAACCAGAATTTGGGCACGTTTTTGCTTGGAAGTATCCCCCATTAACAATCTTTATGGTTGGGTTACACAAGCAAGTTCTGCAGCTATAGAGGTATTGAAAAATCAAAAAATCGATGTAATTATGACCTCATCGTCACCTTTTGAGTCTCATCTAGTGGGGCTCACACTCAAGCGAAAAACAGGTTTGCCTTGGATCGCATCATTCAGCGATCCTTGGCCAGGCAGTCTTTCACCAAAACCGTATTACACGAAAGGTCTTCCTCTTTTTCGTAATATACGGATGGCTCTGTTGAAAAAAGTAATGAGTGAATGTAATATTGTTCACATGCCGAATTGCTATGGTATTGAATGGACTGAGAAGATTAGTGGATTTCCGATAACTGGCAAGGCTGTGGTTATTCCACATATAGGGTCCAGTACTCCAGTCACAGATACCATTCCTGAGTATGTTGGGTGGCTTGCACATGTCGGTGACTTATCAAACGAACGAGTTTCTCGGGCACTGCTCGACGGTGTTCAAAGGGCCTACATGGAGATTCCTGATCATTTCAAAGGCTTGCTGTGTGTTGGAAAGGTGTGTCCCATATTCAATGAGATGGTACATAATATGGGAATGAACGGTATAGTTAAGCTAACAGGGCAACTCTCGGCGAATGAGGCGATGCTAATATCTCGTTCTGTAACTGCTCTGTTAGTGATTGAGGCCGATATGAAAATGAGCCCTTACCTCCCCAGTAAGTTTGCTGATTATGCTCTTATTGGTAAGCCTATCCTTTCTATTACTCCATCGAAAAGCTCAATTCGCGATTATCTGAACAGATACGGTGGTGGTATCGCAGTCGGGCATGTAGCTAATGAGATTTTTTCAGCAATTCTTGAAATTTTTTCTCAAAAAAGCAAAATCGAACCTTCGATAAACCCGAGGAAAAGCGATCTAAAATCGCCATTTATGTCTCAAGTCGTCGGCAGGCAGTATATGAGAATGTTTCAAAATTTGCTCGATGGAAGTGAAAAATGACAGCATACGCCACTCATATTCTACATAATATATGCTTTCCCAAAGGATCAAGCGAATACGTTTTTCATGAATTTTTTTACTAAACAACACATTCACAAAAAGGAAACGATGTCAAGTGGAAAATCAAAACGAACAATACATCATAGACCCTAAACGGCCGATTGTGCGAGGGGATGAAGGCAATTTGTTGGCCAATCTGGATATTCCTGCCCGCAAGCCCAGTATTATGTATATTGGCAGTTTGTTGTTAATTACAATGATAGCTGGTGCTTTCTGTTTTTCCAATAATGGCCGAGACAACAGAGCTGGTTTTATTCCAATGACCTTGTGTCTGCTGGCAATTCTAACGGGTTTCATTCTTCATAAACGCATTGGGGCAGCACCGCGCAATTGGCTGACTCCAGATATGTTTATCGTACCTGTCTTTTGCATTTTTCATTTTTTTTATATTGTGTATTATGCTTTTGGTCTAGTACCCCAAGACCCGGAAATATTTATGTTTTCTGACAAAGTGTTGCCAGCAACTTTTCTCTGCCTCTGTTGTCTTTCCGGTTTCCTTATGGGTTATGAGATATCGGGGGGGCTTTTTAATCAAGCCAATTTTCCACCGTCACTTATTCCAGCCCCAGCTGTCTCCATGTTTTTGGGGAAATTGCTTATAACTTTTGCCATTGTGTTCTACTGGGGCATGGTATTCAAAGTTGGAATTGGCAGGGTAATGAGTGATTATGAAGCGTTGACTAGTGTTGGCTATCTGGCTGGCGGGCGTTTGTTCTGGGTTTCACTTGATTTTGCGATGGTGGGCATAGCCGTATATTGCGCCACCAGCGGGTTGCTTTATAATAAATGCATGAAAGGGAAAATATTTCTCTTTGCCACATGTGGTTTTATATTGGGAGTTTTGATGATGGGCGACCGTGGCGCATTTATAAGATTAGCACCTGTTCCAATTATGGCATTTCATTATTTTCAACGCAAAATAAAATTAAAATGGGCGGCTATAGCAGTGCTTGCCGTCATATTCATTAGTGGTGTATTATCTCTAACTCGTACAGTTACATTGCTAGATGTAAAAAAAATAACAGCGGAATACAAACACCAACAACAGGGCAGTCGGTATAATATTTTTGAAAAAACTGGTTTGGAGTTTGGCAGTACCATTAAAATTGTTGTTGCTGCTATGGCAATAGTTCCTAGTGAACATCCTTATCGTTATGGTAAATCATACATTGATAGCATACTAATTGCAGTTCCCAATATCATACCTGGCAGAATTCGTACATCTGAGAGTACAAAAGATATAGTGTTATGGGTCAACGAGATGGCCTATGGAACATTTCTCAAATGGGGGCGTGGTGGCTCAATTGTTATGGAGGCTTATCTTAATTTTGGGTTTATTGGTACCGTAATATTTTTTTCCTTTTTAGGATGTGGTTATCGTTGTATCTATGAAAGGTTTCTTTTTAAACCCAATTTAGTAAGAACGGTGTTGCTTTTGACGGCAACAGGCGGCATGATGTTGTGGATACGTAATGCTTTAGCTATTGCCATTAGGCCTCCGGTATGGGGATTAATGTTTGCCATAATGGTACAACTTCTATTTGGGTCCAAAACTAATCAAGCCGATGAAGCTGGAGAAATGCCATACAAAGGAGATTTATAATGCGAATAGCTTTCTTTGATGTTTGTACAACCTATGGCGGCGCTCCTAAGGGCACCATATGTATGGCTAGTCGACTAAGTGTTAATCATGATGTTCATATCATAGATGCCTATGGTAGTTGTGAATTGTATTGTGAGCATATAAAAAAAGTTGGTTTACCGTTGCATATACTCGATCCAAATGCAAAAAATACAACGATAGGTTATAATAATAAACCTTTGATTCGCATGTTGGAAATGATCAAACAATTTCCTGCGATACGATATGTCCAAAAACAATTGGTCAAAAAGATTTTAGAAATAAACCCTGATTTGATATGGGTAAACAATGAAAAGTCATTAGTGTTATTGGCAAGTAGTTATCATTTAAGAAAATACCCTTTAGTTATATATATTCGCGGCTGGGCAACTCCCGATCAGGTTAAGTTTTGTTTGCATTGGTTACTGAAGCATAAGGTTAAGGCAATTATTGCACACGCCAAGGCAACTATAGAACAATTGAAACTTGCTGGTATACCTGATGAGAAACTACATTATACCGCTAATGCGATAGATTTTGATGAGATAGAACAGAGGTCTCGTAAGCCACTCAATATAGATTTACCAGATGCGGATAGGTATCCCAAAATTTTGCTTCCGTCTGCTAGGCCTGTACGTGAAAAGGGATATGTTGCGGCCGTAAAGGCTTTGTCGAGGTTAAAACAGCAAGGATATAATCCAGCCTTATTGTTGCCTGGAGAAGTTGCAGCAGGTGTTGACAATACATTTGTGCAGCAGCTGAAAGAAACAATAAAAAATTTAAATGTTGAAGAAAATACTTTTTTTCTAGGATGGTGTAATAATTTTCCGGCATTAATCAACGCATGCGATATTGTATTACTACCATCTCATACGGAAGGTTTTCCACGCGTGCTAGTTGAAGCAATGTATTTAAAAAAACCAATTATAGCTACACCTGTCGGTGGCATCCCAGAAGCAATAATTGATGGTATGACAGGATATTTGTTTGATGTAGACGATGATGTTCATATATCGAAATTATTGGCAACGTTAATAGATAAACCAGAGTTAAGAAAAAAAATTGTAGATGATGCCTATTGTTTTGTTATAGAGAAATTTAAATTACATAACCATACCACCGTTGTTGCCAATGTATTTGAATCCATCATTGAAAATAAGTAATGCAATTAGATATTCTTTAAGGATGACATATGGATAGCCCTGTAATAAGTATTATATGTGCATTTTACAATACTGGTCCCAAGCTCTTAGATATGATAAAATCAATTTATTCTCAGACATTTTCTGATTGGGAACTGATTTTACTAAATGATGGGTCTACTGATGATAGTTTGCAAATTGCAAAATCAGTAAATGATGTCAAAATACATGTATATGATAATGGATGTAATCTCGGACGTGCGGCTAGCCGGAACCAATTAGTTAAATTAGCCAAAGGGCAATATATAGCACTTATGGATGCAGACGATATGTCTGCTACTACACGTTTGCAAAAGCAATACGAATTATTGCAATCTAATTTGCAGCTTGATGTGGTGGGAACGGGAATTTGCTATCCGAATAATTCCGATATTCCAGTTGGCCAATGGATTCCTTCTATTAAGCATGATGTAATATGTGCCAATCCAGAACGAACATTTGGCATTTGTCATGGCTCGATAATGGCTAGAAAAGAATGGTTTGGTCTTTTTCCATATAACAGCAAAATTAAATTAGCTGAAGATTATGATTTATTTCTTTCGGCATATAAGCAAAGTAAATTCGGTAATGTTCCAGAGCCATTATATTATTATAGACTTGATCCATCATATAATTTGAAGAAACAACTTCATTCACGTTATTGTGTTGCCAAAGTTTTGTTTTATCATTATCGAAAAAATGAGCAATGGAATAAAATCATAACTTGTTGGCTGGTACAATTTGTTAAAGCTCTTATTACTGTAGTTATGTTTGTTTTAGGCCAAAGAAGTAAGTTGATGTCTAAGAGATATAATAAGTTGACCGAAGAACAATTTATTTTACATAAAAGAGAAATTCAAAAGATTAAAGAAACGCAATTGCCATTAAAGGTGATTTAAAATGACCAGACTTTGCATAATTTCAACTATACCCACAACGATAAAAGCTTTCTTTGGCGAACAATTAAGGTTTTTAAAAGAAAATGGCTTTGATATTACCGTAATAACTTCTTCTGCGATCAGTTCGCAGGATTATGGTGGCAGTCTTCCAGATGACATTAAGCTGCATACAGTAAAAATGTCAAGAACAATAAGCCCGTTGGACGATTTCAGGGCCTTTAAAGAAATATTGAAAATAATCAAAAATGGCAACTTTGATATTGTTCAGTATGTAACTCCTAAGGCCGCTCTTTTAGGCTCTCTGGCTTCATGGCGGGCAAAGGTACCTGTAAGATTGTATCTTATGTGGGGTCTTTACTATGTTACACAGACAGGCTTTAAAAAGTTTGTATTTAAGACCATTGAAAAGATTGTCTGCAAATGCAGCACCGCCATTGCCCCTGACAGTAAAGGCAATGTTAAACTTGCTGTTGAAGAAGGATTATGCAAACAAGATAAAATTGGCGTTGTAGGCCACGGCAGTGCCAACGGAGTTGACACTGGAAAATTTGACCCAGTTAAACTATATGAAGATGGCAGAAGAATCAGGAAAGAATTAAATATACCAGATGAGGCAAAGGTGTTTGGCTGTATTGCCGCAATTGTTGGCGATAAAGGTGTTAATGAATTGATAGAAGCTTTTGATGAAGTTTCAAAAAAACATCCGGAAGCATATCTGCTTTATATAGGCCAAACAACAGAAAAAGACCCTGTAAAAAATTCTACTCTCGAAACTATGAAAATTAATCCAAAGATAGTTCATCTTGGCTGGCAGACTGAGCCTGAAAAGTATCTTGCGGCAATGGATATTTTTGTATTGCCGACATATCGGGAAGGATTCGGCGTTGTAAACATTGAGGCGTCCGCAATGGCTTTGCCTGTAATATCAACGGATGTTCCAGGCCCGCAGGAATCTATTGTAAATGGGGAAACTGGAATACTTGTTCCCGTAAAACAGGTAAAACCTTTGATTGATGCAATGAAAGATTTGTTAGGGCGGCCTTTGTATGCCAAAAAACTTGGTGAAGCAGGCAGAAAAAGAGTTCAGGAATTTTATGAACAAAAGAAATTGTGGCAGTTAATAATTGAACATAGCTTGTCTTTGTTAGAAAAAGCAAAATGCACGAAATAGTCCTATTAAATAAATCCTTTGCAAATCAGGTTGCTCAATTGCATATCTCCGGCATATCAACCGGATTTATAAGTTCGTTGGGGCCAGGGTTTGTTACCGCTCTTTACGAAGCTATCACAGAGGATGATAACAGCTTCGGCTTTGTCGCAATTGAAGATGATAAGGTTTTGGGCTTTGTGGCCTTTTCGACGAACCTGTCAAAGCTGTATAAATATGTCATACTGAAAAAAGGTTTTAAGTTTGCTTTTATCCTTGCAAGAAAAATGATGTCTATTCAGGCCATCAAAAAGGTATGGGCCAATCTATTTTATCCTAAGAAAATGAAACAGATGGATTTGCCTGATGCTGAGTTATTATCAATTGTCGTTGCACCCGAAGGCAGAGGCAAAGGTCTTGCAAAGCAATTAACCGAGGCAGGCTTTGAAGAGTGCCAAAAACGAGGAATAGATAAAGTTAAAGTCCTTGTAGCTGCTGAAAACCAAGCCGCCAATAAACTCTATCAAAAATGCGGCTTTGAATTTAAGATGCAGATAGAAAGCCACCAAACTCTCAGCAATATTTATTTAAGAGCGATTAGCGATAAGCAATGAGCGGTAAGCAATGAGCGGTAAGCAATAAGATTTACGCTAACTGCTTATCGCTAATGGCTTATAGCTAGCTGCTAATAGCTAACCAGAAAGGAAAAGCAATGAAAGACTTCAGGGAGATTCAGGTCTGGCAAAAGGCCCATCAGCTTGTTTTAGATATTTATAGAATAATCTGTCTGTTTCCAAATGATGAAAAATATGGTTTGATAAGCCAGATTAAAAGAGCTGCTGTTTCTATACCAACAAATATCGCCGAAGGCTGTGGCAGAAATTCAGACCCTGATTTTGCAAGATTTTTAGAAATAGCGTATGGTTCGGCTAATGAGGTTGATTATCTTTTGCATTTATCGAAAGACCTTTCTATTCTTGAAGATCGCAGCTATCAAACTATAAATGAAAAACTAACCGAAGTAAAAAAAATGCTAGCCTCTTTAATCAGAAAAATTCGCAGTGATAAAAAGCAATAAGCTATTAGCGGTAAGCAGTAAGCAGTAAGCAATGAGCGACTAGCTATAAGCAATATGCACTAAGATTTGCGCTAACTGCTTATAGCTAGCTGCTAATAGCTTATTTATGTGCCAGAAAATCATTTACAGGTTAATCAAAATTAGTTAAAATATTACTATGATCAAAAAAGTTGTACATAAAGGTAAGCTCTCTTTGAATATGTCCAACGATCTGAAGTTTTGGCTCTCAAAGACGGCTGAAGAGAGGCTCAGTGCAATAGAATTTCTTAGGCGACAGGTAGATGGAACTTCACAAAGACTTCAAAGAGTTTATAAAGTTACTGAACGAGCATAGTGTTGCCTATATCATAGTAGGCGGATATGCCATGGCGTTTCACGGTTACCCAAGGTTTACTGGTGATATAGATTTTTTTGTAAAGCCGGACCGTGATAATGCTAAAAAAATCATTTCCGTTCTTAAAGATTTTGGGTTTTCGTCTCTTGATATTAGTGAGGATGACTTTGTTTTGACTGGCCGGGTTATTCAGCTTGGATTTCCACCTGTAAGGATAGATATAGTAACTTCTATATCAGGAGTATCATGGCAAGAAGCTTTTGATGGCAGGGAACAAATAAATCTTGATGATTTGATCTGCCCCTTTATTGGTCGCAAGCAATTTATTCAGAATAAAAAGGCCATAGGGCGACATAAAGATCTCTCCGATATCGAAAGTCTGGATGGCTAAGTGAGAAGTTAATAAATAGCTATTAGCTATTAGCGATAAGATTTAAGCTAACTGCTAATAACTAACAGCTAATGGCTAATGGCTGGCTGCTAATAGCTTATCGCTAATAACTAACATTCACCCACAGCAATCCCCTTTGGAAATCTATAACCACCGCCGTATCTGAAAACACAGACATCGGCAATATATTCTCGAAATACCGCACATCGTCCGGCATAACAAAAACTTTAGCATCCTTAACATCCCTGCCGGCAATCGAAAGAACCGGCATCGTAATCTCATCACATCCAATCATTCCGAACTGTGTTGAATTCACATAGCCTGCATTTTTGGAATAATTGCTGTCTTCCAATCCGATAGATTCCCACAGACCTTTACTAATCTTCAATCCATCTCCGCCGCAGGTATCGAAAATCATCGTACAATCAACACCACCAACAGGAACATCAACAAAAATCCGCCTTTGCAAATAACTATCATTGCCAATCCTCAGCGGAAACTTCTGCCACGTTCCATCGCTGGGCTCAAATTGATCTTTCAATCCAAACTCAATCTGCCCAGCAGAATTATCGAATTTAACATAGCTGAATTTTTCAAGAATCCCCAGACCTATCGAAAGCTGATAATCCTGTTCAATGGTCATTCCCCATATCTGTGTTTCCCTATGCCGATCGATATATGCCGTTCGCGGCGTATCAATTTGTAAATCTGCGATTTTGATATTCTCAAGGTAGCAAATGCCGCCGGTAATGTCCGTCCAGACTTCATTGAGCGGATAAAACTTTAAGCCAAGCCTTGTCATAAGATTCGTACTGATACAAATATCGGCAAAACCAAGGCCGGTGTCGATGCGTGCGGGAACCGGAACACCAGCAACATCACAAGTAATTATTATGTTTGAGCCTGCCCGATTGCAAGTCGTTATCGTCGTAATTTCGGAGGGGCTGATTATTTCCGGCTGAATCGTCGAATACGGCTTGAATGTAATATTTTCCGGCGAAATCTCCGCCGCAGTTGCCGAGGCAACAATATCTTCCCTTAAGCCGGTTGCGGACGCGACAAAATAGATAACCGCGATAACCGCCAGCGTTCCCAGCGTCCCGCGAAAGATATATCCGCTTTTATTTACTATCAGCCGAAACATAACCATAATCCAATTAACATCTTATAAAGATGAAATCGGATTATTCGGGGTCGGACTGAACCTACAAATTGCCTATTTTAACAATTATTTAGCGGTTTTCGGCTTCCAATTCTAACATTCTGGCTTTCAATGCGGCTCCGCCATCTGCACTAAAGCCCCCAATGGAACCGTCCGCCCGGATTACCCTGTGGCAGGGTATTATCAAAGGTAATATGTTTCTCGAAAGAACACCGCCCGCCGCTCGAAAGGCTTTGGCTGAACCTGCCGCAAGAGCTAATTCACCGTAAGTTTTTGTTTCGCCATATTTTATGTCAATACATCGCTGAAGAACACTTCCGCTAAATCCCAAAAGATGCTCCTGCGGGAAAGCTATGCCTGAATAATCAAAATTTACCTTTTTGCCGCTAAAATAATCAATAATCTGCTTTTTCAGTACTGAAAACAATGTTTTATCGTATTCCAGCATATAGTTTCCGTATCGTAAAACCTTTGCCGACAACAATTTTTCGGTCTTTTCGGCATTTTTCTGCGGCAAAACCACAGCATAAAGTCGATTTTCAACGCCTGCAAGGCCGAAATATCCCCATTCCGTCTGGAAAATTGTGAATCTAATGTTCATACGCCATTATATATACCACAATCGTAAGCCATTTTCATTGACTAAACTGCGATTTTATGGTAATTATTCGAGGTTCTCCAGAGAATTGACTATCTTGTAGGCCGCATTTCTGGTTTAATAGCAGGGATTATTTTTTCTTTAGGATATACTTTGGGCTTAGATAAGCTTCGAAAACAGATTGACGAAATTGACTCCAGACTTGTGGAGACGCTCAATGAGCGCGCCAAGGTCGTGGTCGAGATAGGCAAGCTCAAAAACCAAAGCTCCAAACCTATATATGCACCTGAGCGGGAAAAAAGCGTCCTTGAGAAAATAAAACAATCCAACAAAGGCCCGCTGCCCGACAAATGCCTCGTTGCTATCTGGCGGGAAATGATGAGCGGCTCGTTTGTTCTCGAAAAGCCGTTGCGAATCGCATTTCTCGGCCCCGAAGGCAGCTTCACGCACAATGCGGCGATGCTGAAGTTCGGCCAGAGCATAGAATACGAAGCTGTTACTGATATAAGGTCAGTTTTTGAAGAAGTAAGCAAGGGCCATAGTGATCTTGGCGTTGTGCCGGTTGAAAATTCCTCCGGCGGCGGCGTGCTTGAAACGCTTGATGCACTTATCGAAACCGATGTAATGGTCTGTGCGGAAATGTATATGGCCATCCATCATAATCTGCTTGCCAACTGTTCGATTGAAGAAATCGAAAAGGTATATTCCAAGCCGGAAGTGTTCACCCAGTGCAGAAACTGGCTTGCATCGACATTCAAAGAGGCAAAAACGATTCCCGTTGCCTCCTCTGCAAAGGCCGCTCAAATGGCTGCCCAGGAAAAAGGCACCGCGGCCATCGGTTCGATTATCGCTGCCGAGCTTTACGGCCTGAAAATTATCTGCGAAAACATCGAGGACAATTCCAATAACATTACGCGGTTTCTTGTCATCGGCAAAGAGGATTCAAAACCCAGTGGCGACGATAAGACCTCGATTCTTTTCAGCACTTCACACAAGGCTGGTGCATTGGTGGATGTGCTTCAGGAGTTCAAAAACAAAGGTATTAACCTTACGAATATTGAATCCCGGCCCAGCAAAAAACGCGAATGGGAATATTACTTCTTTGCGGATTGTCTCGGCCATAAAACCGATAAAAATCTTGTGGATGCTCTCGCTAAAGCTCGTGAGCATTGTTTGCAGCTATCCGTTCTGGGAAGTTATCCGAAGAATCAGAATCTGTTATAAATTATTATACGAAGGGATGTTTTAGAATGAGAAAACTTTTTATTGCAGGCAACTGGAAAATGAATACCGATGCCAAATCGGCTTCTGCGCTGGCTCTTGGTCTGGCAAAGGCTCTTGATGCATCGGTTTATAAAGCGGTCGATGTAGCGGTATGCCCGCCATTTGTATATCTTCAAGACGTAGCAAACGCTCTTGCCGGCAGCAAAATCAGCCTTGGCGCTCAGAATGTTTATTTTGAAGACAACGGAGCTTTCACCGGCGAAACAAGCTGTGCGATGCTCAAAGATCTTTGCTGTGAATATGTCATTTTGGGTCATTCCGAACGCAGACACGTCCTCGGCGAAACCGATGCACTTATCAATAAGAAGATGCACAAAGCTCTGGCAAGCGGATTAAAGCCCATTTTTGCGGTCGGCGAACTGCTCGCACAAAGAGAATCCAACGAAACAGACAAGGTAGTAAAAACTCAAATCGAAAAAGGCCTTGCTGGCATCACCGCTGAACAGATGAAGGATGTTACTATCGCTTATGAACCGGTATGGGCAATCGGCACAGGCAAAACAGCAACTCCGGAGCAGGCTCAGGAAGTTCACGCCGCAATCAGGGCGCTTATCTTAAAGATGTATAACAAAAATATCGCTGATGCTGTTCGCATTCAGTACGGCGGCTCGGCCAAACCATCCAATGCTGCTGAACTGCTCGGCAAACAAGACGTTGACGGCCTTTTGGTCGGCGGTGCAAGTTTGAAAGTGGAAGATTTCGCCGGTATCATAAAAGCCGGTGTCTGATATAACTGTTAATCTGAAAATAAAAAACAATTTGATAAAAAGGAAATAAAATGGACATTCTGGCACTTTCGTTCGTGTGGAAGACAGTTGCTGTATTATGGGTTATTGCAGCGGTCATTCTGATACTTATAATTCTGGCACAAAAAGGAAAAGGCGCAGGCCTTGGCGGTGCTTTCGGCGGCGGTGCCGGCGGGAGTCTGCTTGGAACAAAAACCGGCGACTTTTTCACATGGCTCACAATTGTCATCGCCGCAGTTGTGCTTATTTTCCCTATTATGCTGGGAATTATGGCAAATAAAAGTGAAAACACACAAGTACCTGATATGCCTCAGCAAATTGAAATGCCAGCAGATGCAAATGTTATAGCAGAAGCCAACCAGGCTGTTGAGGACATCAACATCGCCGCAGAGAAAGTTGAAACTTCTCTGCCAGACACCAACAATTAATTAAGGTGATAATATGATAGTCAGTATGACAGGCTATGGCCACGCGATTGGTGAACTCGACGGCACAAGTTATGAAGTCGAAATCCGAACAGTAAACAATCGCTACTTAAAACTGAATATCAGGATACCCGAATCCGCCGGCTTTCTCGAAGATGACATCGAAAAGACGTTAAAGGCCGGCTTAAACCGAGGTATGATCAATTATTCCCTGCGCATAAAGAGCCTTTGCGTTGATGAACTGGTCAACATTGATTCAGCGATACTCAAAGCATATTTTGAGCAGATACAAAAAGTCAGCAAAGAACTCAATGCCGATTCAAGAATAAATATTTCTGAACTGCTCAGTTTGCCCGGAGTTATTCAGCCTGCTCTGCCGGACCAGGAACGTGCTGAACAGATGAAAAAGCAGGTTCTGAAAATTACCTCTGCTGCCATTGAAAAGCTTAAACAAATGCGTGCCGAAGAGGGCAAATCGCTGCTTGAGGATTTAAACGGAAATTGCGCAATAATCGCTGAAAAATCCAAGATCATCGAGAGTAGAATCGGCGAGGTCGTTCAGGAATATCACGAAAAACTCAAAAAAAGAATCGAACTGCTTTTAAGCAAGGCCCAGCTGAAAATCGACGAAGACCTGCTCGCAAGAGAAGTGGCCATTTTTGCTGAAAGAAGCGATATCTCCGAAGAATTATCGAGATTAAAATCGCATCTTAATCAGTTCGAGCAGACCTGCCAATCCGAAGGGCACGCCGGCAGAAAGCTCGATTTTATTACACAGGAACTGCTTCGCGAAGCAAACACTATAGCAAGCAAAGCATCCGATGCTTTAATAGCAGGCTGTGTCGTTGACATTAAATGCAGTATTGACAGAATCAAAGAACAGGTACAGAACGTAGAGTAAAAAATGGAACCGGATAAAACAGGAAAAATCTTTGTTATCAGCGGCCCGTCAGGCGTTGGAAAAAGCACCATCGTCCGCGGTGCCGGCGGTGTTGTAGAAAAAACCGGCATACCGGTGTGCGTCTCTGCAACCACAAGACCGCAGGGCAAAACGGAGGTCAACGGCAAAGACTACTGGTTTATCACGAGAGACGAGTTCGAACAGAAAATAGAAAACGAGGAATTCCTCGAATACGCCAAAGTCTTTGACAACTGGTACGGAACACCAAAAAAAGAGGTTGAGGACAGGTTAGCAAAAGGCCAGTCAGTAATACTTGAGATCGACACACAAGGCGGACTTAGCGTAAAAACGCTGTACCCTGACGCTACTGTGGTAATGATTTTTATTCTGCCGCCTTCGAACGATGTATTGCAGCAGAGAATGAGCAAACGCGGAAGAGAAACGGACGTTGATTCTCAAATCGCACATAAAAGATTAAAAAACGCCAGCAATGAAATCGCTATGGCCTGGCAGCATTACGAACATATGGTCATAAACGATGTGCTGGAAAATGCTATAAATGAAATCACAGGAATAATAAAAACTGAAACAGGAGAAAATAAAGAATGATAGAAGGACTGAAACATTTCGAATTAGTTGAAAAGGTCGGCGGAAGATTCAGACTCACAGCTCTGATCCAGAGAAGAATGCTTGAACTTATGCAGGGAAGCAGGCCGTTGATTGATGATACAAAAGGAAAAACAATGATTGAAATCGCCGTGCAGGAAATCATCGAAGACAAAATCACTGTCGATGAGACACCTGAAAAACCGTTTATGCCGAAACACAAAATATGACCAAAACGGGCAAAAATTTAAAGGGTAAAACCGTATTACTCGGCGTAAGCGGCGGAATAGCTGCCTACAAAGCGGTTGATCTGGCAAGCAAATTGACTGCTTGCGGCGCGAAGGTCTTTACTATAATGACTGAAAACGCCTGCAAGCTGGTCAGCCCGAAAAGTTTTGAAGCCATCACGGATAATCCGGTTTTTACGGATATATGGGCAACACAGACTCAGCATAATATCGGCCACGTCAGCCTTGCCCAGCAAGCCGACATTGTTGTCGTCGCCCCAGCCACAGCAAACATCATAGGCAAAATGGCAAACGGAATCTGCGACGACATTCTCAGCACCGCATTATGCGTCGGCTGGAACAAGCCCATGCTCATTGCCCCGGCAATGAACAATAATATGTGGGCCAATCCAGCTGTAGCGTTTAACGTCAATTCTTTAAAAGAGATGGGCATACAGTTTATCGGCCCCGAAACAGGTCGCCTTGCCTGCGGCACAGAGGGCCCCGGCAGAATGAGCGAACCAGCCGATATTCTCGATGCCATCGAAAAAATCCTGAGCAAATAACGATTATGAAATTTCTTATCACCGCAGGCGGAACAAGAGAGTACATCGACCCAGTCAGGTACATAACCAACGCAAGCTCCGGCAGAATGGGTTATGCTCTTGCGCGGGCAGCAATAAACGCGGGCCACTCAGTCATATTGATTACCGCCCCAACATCGCTGAAAACTCCCAAAAACGCCGAAGTTATAAACATCCAGACAAGCAAAGAAATGTTCAAAGCCGTCAAAGACAATTTTCCAAAATGTCATTGCCTGATAATGGCCGCCGCCGTTTCCGATTATACCCCGGCCAATCCGAGCAAAATAAAATTAAAAAAACAGAATCAAAATCTGACGCTGGAGCTGAAACCGACAACGGATATTCTTAAATGGGCTGGCAGAAACAAAAAAGACAAAATCGTGGTCGGTTTTGCCCTTGAAGACAAAAACATTCTTGAAAATGCAGAAAAAAAACTCACTAGCAAAAAAATCGATATGATTATCGCAAATTCCATCGATGCTGTCGGAGCAAAAAAATCGGTATTGTTTGCCAAAATTAAAGGCCGGGATTGGCTCAAAATCGATGCCGATAAATCAAAATCAGCCAAATTCATCATTTCGATGATAAAAACCATTAAATAAGCGTAAAAGCAGAGCTTGCAGCACCTCTTTACTGGCAAAATTATATTGAAATAATACCTCTTTTGGGTATACTACCCTGCTAAACATAGGTTTTCTTAATAGACTGTTAAATGAATAGGAAAGGTTTGCCTGATGGCAGAAGAAAAGAAAACAACAGATTTGAAACATTTGGAACAGATAGTTGCAATGATGGTCAAAAATGATCTCGTTGAAATTGAAATAAAAGACGGCGACAATAAAATTCATCTTAGAAGGCCCGAGCCCCAACAGATGACAGCCATGCCGATGCACGCACCGATGATGCATGCGCCTGTCAATTATCCTGTCGCAGCTCCCGCTGCATCTGCGCCAGCAGCCGAAGTAAAAGATGAAAACCTCATCACAATTAAATCACCCATCGTAGGCACATTTTACTCTTCACCAAGTCCTGATTCTCCAGCTTATGTAAAAGTCGGCGACAAAGTGAACCCCGAATCTGTCGTCTGCATCATCGAAGCGATGAAAGTTATGAACGAAATTAAAGCCGAGCTAAGCGGAACCATCACAGAGATAGTCGCCCAAAACGGCCAGGCCATAGAATACGGCCAAATTTTGTTTAAACTTAAAAAGTAATCAATTCGCTTGTATAAACCTGTTAAGTGAAATTCATTTCCGGTAGGTGTTATGTTTTCAAAAATATTGATAGCAAACAGAGGCGAAATTGCCCTGAGAATTATTCGGGCTTGTCAAGAGATGGGCATTGAAACAGTCGCGGTCTTTAGCGAAGCTGACAGAGACTCCGCACATGTCAAAGCCGCCGATGAAGCATTCTGCATCGGCCCTGCAAGCCCAGCCCAAAGCTACCTTAACATACCACGAATCATCAGTGCCGCCGAAATCGGCGATGTTGACGCAATACACCCAGGCTACGGCTTCCTTGCCGAAAATGCGCACTTCGCGCAGGTATGTGGTGATTGCGGAATAACTTTCATAGGCCCAAGACCTGAAT
The DNA here is from genome assembly GCA_945890885.1 of Candidatus Kuenenia stuttgartensis. Classification (GTDB taxonomy): domain Bacteria; phylum Planctomycetota; class Phycisphaerae; order Sedimentisphaerales; family CAMDDF01; genus CAMDDF01. Next base: position 28,456 of record CAMDDF010000011.1, read on the forward strand.
CAATGAGGCTTCTCGGCGATAAAGTCGCCGCAAGGGAACTAGCAATAAAAAATAAAGTTCCCGTTGTACCCGGCAGCGATGGCGAAATCAAAGACAGCAACGAAGCCATTAAACTTGCCAATAAAATCGGATACCCGATCATCATCAAAGCCGCAGCTGGTGGCGGCGGACGCGGAATGAGAGTCGTACACAACGATATGAGCTTGCACTCTGCTTTTAGCTCCGCAAAAGCTGAAGCCGAGGCCGCATTTAAAAACGGAACAGTATATATGGAAAAATATATTGTCGAGCCGCGGCACGTAGAAGTACAAATCATCGCCGACAAAGCCGGCAACGTCCTGCATCTTTATGAGCGCGATTGCTCCGTTCAGCGAAGACACCAAAAACTTATCGAAGAATCGCCGTGTCCGATACTTGACGAAGCCACAAGAGAAGAACTCTGCAAAAATGCGATAAAGATCGTTAAGGCGGCAAACTACGAAAATGCCGCAACAGTTGAATTCCTGCTGGATAAAAATAAAAAATTCTATTTCATAGAAGTAAATACAAGAGTACAGGTCGAGCATCCTGTTACAGAATTGGTTACAGGCCACGACATCATTAAATGGCAGATTAGAATTGCAAGCGGCGAAACAATAAAGATAAAGCAGAAAGACATCAAACACAGAGGTGTCGCCATCGAATGCAGAGTAAACGCTGAAGACCCATCAAGAGGTTTTTCGCCATGCCCAGGCCCAATCAATGAATTTATCGCGCCTGGCGGATTCGGCGTTCGTGTTGATACCCATGTACACCAAGGCAGCTACATCTCGCCCCATTATGACTCGATGATTGCAAAACTTATCGTACACCAGAACACTCGCGAAGAAGCGATAGCTACGATGAAACGCGCACTAAGAGAATTCAAAATCGGCCCGATTAAAACGACTATACCTGCACACCTTGAAATTCTATCGCACCATATGTTCGTAAAAAATCAGGTCGATACCAGCTTCATCGAAAAACATATGTCTTAATAATACGGGACATAATTATGAACAAAGATAATTTTCTCGGCCTTGATGGAGATTTTACTGACTTTGAAAAATCAAAGTTTGTCGTCTTTCCTATCAGCTATGATAAGACAGCCAGCTTTCTCAAAGGTACCGCGCAAGCTCCTAAAAGAATCATCGAGGTTTCTGAGCAGCTCGAGCTTTTCGATGAACAGCTTGCTGAGGAATTTTACCGTTGCGGAATTCACACACACAAGCAGATCGGTTCAAACAACCTTACACCTGAAGAACTTTTTGATGAGGTCTATCGTACCGCAAAGAAACTTTCTTCACAGAATAAAACTATCCTAGGCCTCGGCGGCGAACATTCTGTCTCAATCGGGCTTATTAAGTGTGCAAATGAAAATCACAAGAATATGTCTGTACTTCAGATTGACGCTCACGCCGATTTGCGAGATGAATACGAAGACAGCAAACTAAGCCATGCCTGCGTTATGAAACGTGTTTTTGATATGGGCATTCCCGCTATCGGGGTCGGAATACGCAGCTTCGATAAAGCACAATATGAATTTATGCAGCAAAACAATCTCGATATTTACACCCCGTGGCGCATTGGTGAATCACCAAACTGGATAGACGAAATCGTATCGAAACTTTCCGATAATGTTTATATCACGCTCGATATTGATGGATTGGATTGCTCCGTTGTTCCCGGCACAGGCACGCCGGAACCAGGTGGACTTGGCTATCAGCAGGTGGTGGATTTGATAATTAAAATTGGCCGTACAAAAAAAATCGTCGGTGCCGACATCGTCGAAGTTATGCCCATCACCGCAAGCCATACATCGGAATTCATCGCCGCAAGACTTGCATACAAACTTATCGCCGCTATGCAGTTATAAAACAGCTCGGGTTAATTTGTGGCTATTTATTTCTCAAGGCTTATCAAATCTTCATAGCTCTGGCGTTTGCGGATAATCTTGAATTCATCGCCATCGACAAGCACTTCCGGCAGCAATGGCCTTGCATTATAATTACTTGCCATCGTAAAGCCATACGCACCCGCGGTGAAAACCGAAAGCAAATCTCCACGCTTCACCGGCGGCAATGCCCTATCTTTGGCAAAGAAATCCGCACCCTCGCATATCGGCCCGACAATATCAACGACTTCCGTACCTGCGATATTCAACTCGTGTACCTTACCAGCCGGCACAAATTTTTCATCAACCTGCGCAGGCCATATAAAATGGAACGCATCATACAAAGGAGGCCTCATTAAATCGTTCATGCCAGAATCGATAATCACAAATTTTTTGCTGCCGCCCTGCTTGATATAAAGTACCCGCGTCAGTAATACGCCAGCATTAGCGATAATCGCCTTGCCAGGCTCGATAACCAGCTTAAGTTTTTTACCCTTTAGAAGCGGCACAATACCCGCCGCATACTGCTCGGGACTTGGAACTGTGCCGGACTCGTAATCAGCGCCATAGCCGCCGCCGAGGTCAAGCATCTCGATTGCAAAGCCGTCTTTGCGAAGCTCATCTATCAACGGCAGAATTTTATGCACCGCCTCAACATATGGCTCGATGGTCTTGCCGCCAGAGCCAAGATGCACATGCACCGCACAGAGCCTGACCGAGTCATTTTTACCGTATTGATTGAACACTTGTCTGGCGCGTTCGATATCCACACCGAACTTGGATTCCTTTTTACCGGTGGTTATGTATGTGTGAGTCTTGGGATCAATATCCGGATTGACTCGCAGCGCCGCCTTGGTTGTTTTGCCGGCTTGCTTGGTGAGCTTAATTAAATTTTCAAGTTCCGCCTCGGATTCGATATTGAAATAGCCGATGCCTGCATCGAGTGCTTCGAGGATTTCTTTATCGGTTTTACCTACGCCAGCGTAAACTATTTTCGAGCAGTCCGCTCCTGCCTGTTTGGCACGGAACAATTCACCCCCGGAAACAATGTCGAAGCCGCTGCCGTTTTGGGCAAGGATTTTCAGTATGTTGATATTGGAACAAGCCTTGATAGAATAGCAGATCGTCGTATCTATCGCTGAATAAGCAGTTTGCAGCTTTTTGAGGTGACCAAGGAATGTGGCCTTGCTGTAGATGTAAGCAGGTGTGCCGACCTGGCTTGCGATTTTTTCGATGGGTATATTTTCCACATGCAGTTTGCCATTTTTGTAATTAAAAAAGTCCATACTTGTTTCTTTCGTTAAGGTTGTTAATGCAGAGAGTATATTCAAATAGAAGAATAATTCAAAATCCAAATCCAAAAATCCGACACTAAACCTGATAATAAAATACTATTAAGTAACGTAAATGATTTTATTATAAGAAGTTAG
>CAMDDF010000012.1 GCA_945890885.1 Candidatus Kuenenia stuttgartensis
TTTTTCCTATAATTCAAAGCCAGCTTGTGAGTATGACAGATGTTTCAGTAACTTATGACGGTGCTGATATAATGGATATTTCCGATGTTGCGATGAGTTCTGATGGTTCTCAGTCATTTGTGTCGAACATTTGGCATTTTGCTGATGCCAATGATGACGACCTGGAAAAGCTTAGGATGAAAGTAACAGGCAAAGATGGCGATTTTATGAAAACCATTCAGGTGGATTATAAATTTCGTATTGGTGCCCATTCAGCATTCGATTACGGCGTAGCCACAAAAGGGCCTCTTTCTCTTTCAGGCCAGGCAGCTATTGATGGAAATGAAACAGATCCTAACCTGCTTCGCATAGAAGCAGGCGTATATATAGAGGGAGTGCCCGGAACAATCGCCGATTCGCTTTCGATGATAGGCCAGGCATCTATTGCAGGTGAGGTTAGCATTTACGACCCTAATGCAAGTTATGACATTGGCGATAAAGCGATCGTGGGTGGCGCTGCACCCGGTGAAGCTAATTATGTGACTACTGGCGCGGATTTAGTTGATTTCCCTGTACCTAACCCTGAGTATTTTGAGACATTTGCAACGGGTAATGTTATCAATAACGCAAACAAGAGTACCTACAGCAGCTGCACAGAATTTGTAAATTGTCTTATTGAGGGTGGTACCGATTTTACTTTTGCAAGCGATACCGTGATAAAAGGAATATTGTACATCAAGTCTCCTAACAGAGTAAAATTTGCGGGCAGGGTAACCGTTATCGGCTCAATTGTATGTGAAGGTGACTACCAAAGTTCTGTCAGCGGCGACAGTGTAGATTTTGCAGGTCAGGTTACATGTATGGATGCTGCGACTCTTGCGGGAACCACAGGTTTTGAGGAATTAACCTCCGATGACCTTGTCAATCGTTTTGATGGTACGTTCCTGCTTGCTCCCGGCTTTTCGACCGATTTTTCAGGTCAGGCAAATTTCATAAATGGTGTAATCGCAGCCAATGGTGTAAGTTTCTCCGGCCAGGCAGGGGGAATTGTTCAGGGTTCAATTATTAATTATTCTTACGATACAATGGTACTTGCAGGCCAGTCAGAGCTGGTCTTTGTCAGAAGCGGAACCGAAACTAATCCCGCAGGATTTGTTCCCTACAGTAGACTTGAGTACATACCCTCGAGCTATAAAGAGGTAAAGCAATAATTAACAACTTAAGAAAATAAATTTTGAAAGGATAAACAAATGAAGGCCTACAGAATGAGAAGTGTATTATCGTTGCTGCTTATCGTTGGTTTATGCAGCACAGCTATGGCAGGTAATACAATTATGGCTTGGGGATTTAATACCAACGGCCAATGTGATGTTCCCGAAGGAAGCGATTATACGGATATTACCGCAGGCTCATATCACAGTGCAGCTTTAAAGGATGACGGTACAGTTGTATGCTGGGGTCTTAATGTTTATGGCCAGTGCAGTGCTCCTGTTGATACTTTCAAAGCAATTTCTGCCAAAGGACACTGGACGCTTGGTCTTAAGACTGACGGCTCTCTGTCCGCCTGGGGCAACAATCAGTATGGTCAGTGCAATGTTCCTGCAGGAAATGATTTCGTTGACATTGCAGCAGGCGTAAGGCATGGCCTTGCTTTAAAATCTGATGGCACAGTTGTAGCTTGGGGTGATAATAACTTTAGCCAGTGCAATGTTCCCGCAGGTGTGTATGTGAATATTATCGCAGCTGGTATGTACAGCAGTTATGCTGTCAATCAGGATGGCCAAATTATTGCGTGGGGATCGAACGTATATAATCTGCTTAACGTTCCTAATGTCAGCGGAATAAAGGAAATCGCCACGGGTTTGTACCACAACATCGCACTGAAAGCAGATGGCACAGTTTCGATATGGGGTTCAAACGTTTATGGCCAGTTTAATCTTCCTGCCGGCAGTAATTACGTAGTTGCTGTAGCGGGCGTATTCCACAGCCTTGCACTTGTACAAGAAGGTGAAACTACTACACTGGTAGCGGCAGGTATGAATTCCTATGGCCAGTGCATCATACCTGACGGTAACAATTTCTATGTAAAAGTTGCCGCTGGTGATTATCATAACCTTGCCCTGGTCAAAGAACCTGAAATCAAAGTTGATATTAAGATTACGCCTGAAACGCTGAATCTGCAAAGTAGAGGTCAATTTATTCACTGTAAAATATTAGCAAGCGATGCTTATGATATTAATCAGATCGATTATGACAGCTTACTGCTTCAGGGCCAGTTAAGCCCTATTGAGCATGAAAATCACAGAAAACATATGAAACCCTTCATGCATCAAAGAGATGAAATAGATGATGGTGTGGTTGTAATGTTCTCACGTGATGACCTCGAAAAAATCTTGGAAGTTGGCGAAGCTGAAATCGTTCTTACCGGCGTATTTAACGATGGCAAGGCACTTCGTGGAACGGACATGATAAATGTTATCGAAAAATTCAAGGAAAAGAACGGTCACCATAAAAACAACTCTAAGATTACTGAGAAAGCCCGAAATGATTCAAAGAATAGCATGAATGATATGAGTAATAAGGCCAATCAGTCTAAGAAGAAGTAATTGAAAAACGGATAAATGTTTTATGAGGTTGAAAAAAGATAAAGGTTTTGTGCTGGTTTTGGCGATGCTGATAGTCGTTGTCGTCGGGACGTTTGCAGTTGCTATGCTTTCGATGTGCAACACGAATTTGCAGCTTGCTAAAAATCAGCACAAGGCCAATATGGCGATGTCAGCGGCACTTTCGGGTGTGGAGTATGGCCGATTCGTTTGCAGTACTTATGAATCAGGTCTCAATACTGCCGGAACCATCAGCAGTAGTCAGAAAAATGCTGTCTGGCAGGGGCTTCGCTCTTTTGCCCATGACCATCCTTGTAATGGTCATTGTGCCCATTGCAGAGACGGCGTAAAAAACAGCAAAATTTTTGAAGAATTTTCAATACCTGCAAAAAGTTATGGTGCGGAGAATTTTACATTTACCGTTAGCTTTACTCTTTATGCCGATGATCCCAACACTATAATAATGGAATCCACCGGCAGTGATGGTGTTGTATCGAAAAAAATAACGATGTCAGTAAAAATATCCAAAGATAACAGGATATTGAAATATGCTATCGCAAGCAAGGGAAGAATCTGGATAACCAGCGCAACTACAATTGATGGAGACATTTTCAGTACCTGGGATGCGACAAGATATGGAAGTGCGGGCATAGAGACAACTGCCAATGTTACCAATAAGGGTACATTGAGTACTGTTAATACCATAGCAGATATGGACAGTGTAAATGTACAGATGGAAACTCTTGATGCTAATGGTAATCCCATGTTTGATATCAACGGAAATAGAGTATATAGTTCTAATGATACGGTGCAAGGGTACCACGATGGAATAAAATATGGTCAATCATCGGCGGATTTACCCGGTATGAGCGAAGATGATTACGACACATCTTCGTACAAGACGATGTGCAGTAGCAATAAAATAGCCACCAGCACAGAAAAAACAACAGAATATTTCCCTCATTATGATGGCAATTATTCCAGGTCTGTATCGGGAAGTGTTTCGTTTAGCAGAAATGTGTACCGCAACAAAGCTTATACAAATGTGACCCTGCCCAAAGGCAGAAATGCCCTTTTTGTAAATTGTACATTTAATGGAGTTACATATATAGAGTCTACTTCAAATACTGCAAGTACCAGCAGTTGTAATAATGTAAGATTTGATGACTGTAAATTCAATGGCGTTATAGTTACTGACGTTCCCAAAAATGGCAACAATATTAACTGGCGGCAGAATAGTCTTTATTTTACTGGCGGTGCAATTTTTGAGAATAGCTGGTCTGAGCAGGAAGCTACTATACTGGCGCCTAATTTTAATGTAAATCTTGGCAATACGACAGAACTGGAAGCGGATCAGACAAGTGAATTAACAGGTGCAGTTGTTGGCGGCATTGTCGATATAAGAGGTATTGTCAATATCGATGGAACAATTATTTCGATGTATGACACAAAAATGTATTCCAGCGGGTATGTAACTAATATTGGTTCAACCGACGGTGACGGCGGAAGCGAAGGTGGAGCTTTCAGTGGTGAGGAAATAAATATTTCGCCTTCACAGGCGCAGATACTGCCCCAAGGTCTCAAGTCCAATATTGTTGTTTGCCCTGAAGTACAAACTTATAAAGAAAATTAAAATTTATTTAGAAAGGTTTAAAAATGAAAAGTTTAGTAATGATTTTGGCTGTCTTTGCAGTCGTTCTTGGCTTGTCCAAAGTTATGGCGACCAAGGCATTTGCAAACGATGTGGTCGATTCAGCAGTGGTCTGCTCAGAAGATAGCGACCCCAATGAACCTGTAGAGGATGCCGCTGAATAAAAAAATGGATATTCTGCACCAAAGGCCCCTTATTCGCAGTCAGGGGCCTTTTTTATTTATTCTTGACAATATAGGGCATTCAGGGCTATTATTCCCGTTTTAAAGCATACAAAATGAGTTTGTGGACTATTAATTTTAACGGGATTTTAAATGAGAGTATTACTTGTCGGCAACGGCGGTCGTGAACATGCAATTGCATGGAAGCTCAAACAGAGCAAAAATATTGAGAAGCTTTTTATTGCTCCCGGTAATCCTGGTACTGCGATGCTTGGCGCAAATGTTGCTATTGATGTCAACGATATTGATGGGCTGGTAAATTTCGCGGTACAAAATAAAGTGGGCTTGGCAATCATCGGCCCTGAGGACCCGCTGGCGGCAGGGGCGGTTGACGCATTTGAAAAGGCTGGCATCAAAGCCTTTGGCCCAAGCAAAGCAGCGGCCGAGCTTGAAGCTGATAAAGTATTCGCCAAGGAGATTATGCGTTCAATGTCGATACCGACAGCGGAAAGCAGAACATTCACAAAGTTTAGCGATGCCAAGGCCTACATCGCCAGCAGAGACGAAGCCGTTGTTATTAAAGCCGCAGGCCTTGCCAAAGGTAAAGGGGTTTACGTCTGTGATGAACCTTCGGATGGAATTATCGCGGCAGAAAAAATTATGGTCGATAAAATTTTCGGCGAAGCTGGTGCGAAAATAATCGTCGAAGAAAAACTCCTCGGCGAAGAAGCCTCGATTCTTGCCTTTGTTGACGGCCGAAATATCTATGTTATGGAGACTTCACAGGATCATAAGCCCATAGGCGACGGCGACACAGGCCCCAACACCGGCGGAATGGGCGCATACTGCCCGGCTCCGGTTGTAACGGAAAAATTAATGGATCAAATCATCAGAGAAATTTTAGTGCCTACAGTTGAAGGTATGAACCGAAGCGGCAAAAATTTCAAGGGCGTGCTTTACGCTGGTTTGATGCTTACACCAGGCGGTCCAAGAGTGCTTGAGTATAATGTGCGTTTTGGTGACCCGGAAACCCAGCCTATATTGATGAGAATGAAAAGCGACTTGCTTGAAGTTATACTTGCAGTATGCGATGGAAAGCTCGATGATGTAACTATCAAGTGGGATAAAAGGCCTTCTGTGTGCGTGGTTATCTCAGCAGGGGGATACCCTGGCGAATATATCAACGGCAAAGTTATAACCGGCCTTGATGAGGCAGCTAAAATGGAAGATGTGATGGTCTTTCACGCAGGCACCGCTGAAAAAGATGGAAATATTGTAACCAACGGCGGAAGAGTTCTTGGCGTTACCGCAATTGGTGATGATATTAAATCTGCCCAAGCCAAGGCATACGCTGCATGTGAAAAAATAAAATTTGAAGGTGCATACTATCGCAAAGATATCGCAAATAAAGCGATAAAATAAGTGAAAGCGTGGAACGCAAGCGACACGATAAAAAAATAGAAAATAATAATAAAGAAGGATATATATTATGGCTGTTGTAGATATGCCGCTGGAAGAACTTTTGGTATATGAAGGTAAAAATCCGTGTCCTGCGAATTTTGATAAATTCTGGGACAATTCCCTCAATGAAATGGAATCTGTTAATCCTAAGCTGAAACTTGACAAATCCGATTTTCAGACATCGTTTGCAGACTGTTATGATATGTACTTTACCGGCGTACGTGAAGCAAGAATCTACGCAAAGCTTGTAATACCCAAAAATGCCAAATCAGCACCAGCGGCTTTAATGTTTCATGGCTACTCCGGAGATTCTGGCGAATGGATAGGCCTGCTTCCTTATGCGGCACAGGGCTTTGTTGTTGCAGCCCTCGATTGCAGGGGACAAGGCGGCAAATCTCAGGATACAAGCACCGTAACAGGAAACACCCTCCATGGCCATATTATTCGAGGGCTTAATGAGAGTCCCGAAAATCTGCTCTTTAGACAGATTTTTCTCGACACGGCCCAGATAGCCAAGATTGTTGCAGGCCTTGAGCAAGTTGACAAAAACCGTATAGTAGCGTGGGGCGGCTCACAAGGCGGAGCGTTAACCGTTGCCTGTGCAGCTCTTTCGCCTTTGATTAAAAAGGCTGCTCCGACTTTTCCATTCCTTTCAGATTATAAGAGGGTTTGGGAGATGGATATGCGTACAGGTGCATATATTGAGTTGTGGGATTATTTTCGTAGGTTTGACCCGCTGCATCAGCGTGAGGATGAGATATTTGAAAAACTGGGATACATCGATATTCAGCATCTGGCTAAACGTATAAAAGCTGAAGTTCTTATGGGAATCAGTCTTCGCGATGATATATGTCCGCCATCGACGCAATTCGCAGCTTATAATAAAATCAAATCGCCAAAAGAGAAGGTGCTTTACCGTGATTTTGGTCATGAAGGGCTGCCTGGATTTAATGATCAGGTTTTCCAGTGGCTAAGCAAGTGCTGATTACTGAAGCTGGAAATTTAATGTGGTACCATATTGCTCATGGCTAAGAAGCAGGTAAAAATCTATACCGTTTCGCAGGTCAATACGATGATAAAGACAGCCCTTGAGGATTCTTTGCCGTCATCGATGTTGGTTGCAGGCGAAATATCGGGCTGGAAAGTTCACGGCAGCGGGCATTGTTATTTTACGCTTAAGGACGAATCTTCGCAGATGCCGTCCGTGATGTGGTCGAGCAGTTTCAGCAAGGTCAAATTCGAGCCTGAAAATGGTATGGCGGTGATAGCCAAGGGTTATGTCGATTTATATCCGCCGCAGGGGAAACTGCAATTTTACGTTGAAAAACTTGAGCCAGCAGGGGTCGGTGCGCTGCAACTTGCCTTTGAACAGCTTGTTGCTAAACTGGCAGCGGAAGGATTGTTTGATCAGGAGCATAAAAAGACTCTGCCGAGATTTCCGCAGCGGATAGGAATATTGACCAGCGAATCGGGTGCAGCGGTGGGGGATATTGCTGACAGCATTTATAATCGCTGGCCTGCCGTTAGTTTGTTTTTATATCCTGTGCCTGTTCAGGGCGAAGGTGCTGGGGAAAAAATCGCCCAGGCTATCGAAAATGTCAATCGCTTTAATGACAAGTACGGGCTGGATTTGCTTATTGTTGGCAGGGGTGGCGGCAGTCTTGAAGATTTGTGGGCGTTTAACGAAGAAGTTGTTGCGCGGGCGATATTCGCATCGAAAATTCCAGTTATCTCGGCGGTTGGACACGAATATGATACAACGATAGCTGATTTTGTTGCGGATGCCAGAGCTTCGACTCCTACCAAAGCAGGCGTTATAGCGGTACCTGATAGCGAGGAAATACTCGCCCAGCTAAAGCAGTACGAAAGCAGATTGAGCTACTATGCCGATTCAAAAATGAAAATGGCCGCTGCAAATCTTCGAGAGGTTGAGGCATCGAGCGTTTTTCGCAATCCCAGACTTATAATTGACACCGCTATTCAGAGGCTCGATGATACTCAAACTGCCATTGGCACAGCTCTTCGACTGCTTGTGGAAAATCTTAAGTATAGACTCGAACAGTTCCGGGAGAAAGTTTCTGTTCTGAACCCTCAGGTGCAGATAAATACCATGCAAATTCAATTGATGCATATCGTTTCCGCTCTTCCAATCGGCATAGAAAGGAAACTGAAAGACAGTAAAGTTCAGATTGGCCAGTACGAACGTGATATTCTGGCTGGTTTTAAAAGGTCAGTCTCGGATGCTCAGCTAAGTCTGGCCTCTGTCGAGAGCAGACTTTCGGCCTTGAATCCTAAAGCGGTTTTGAAGAGAGGCTATAGTATTACGACCAATAAATCGACAGGCAAGCTCGTTAAATCTAAAAAAGATGTGCAGAAAGGCGACATAATTTTAACGGAACTCGGCGATAGCAGCCTTCTGGAAAGCATCGTTGAGAGCAAAAAAGGCTGAAAAATGTCAAATTTGTGAATTTTAGGGTTGTTTTTCTGTAATTTTGTGTTGACCAATGCCATATTGTTGTATAGAATGCCCTGCTCATTATATATTTAAGCGGTAAGTGCGCAAACAGTCAACGTGAAAGGTAAAGGTTTAAGATGCCTAAACAGAAGACCCATAAAGGTTTAAAGAAAAGAGTTAAAGTTACAGCTACTGGTAAGGTTAAGCGTGGCTGTTGCAATGGCGGCCATTTGATGAGCGGCAAAAGCGCTAAACGCGGCCGTAAAGTCAAAGGTACAGCAATTGTTAAAGGTGCATTCAGCAAGAAAATCAGAATTGCTCTTGGTGAATAAAGTTAAGATTTAATAATCTCCTGCTTCTCGGCTAAATGTCAGCGCCGCAGCAGGAATGAGGGTGTGGCTGTGTTTTTGTCTGCACCCGTAATAACCATTTGATAAAATGAAAGGAAGCTGATATGCCAAAGGTATCAAAAGGCTCTGCGAGCCGCAAGTCAAAAAAGAATCTCTTCAACAGAGTTAAGGGGCACAGAGGACCGGATAGCAAGCAGTTGCGTCTGGCCAAAGAAGCCGCAACAAGAGCTGATGTAAACGCCAAGGTCGGCAGAAGACGCAAAAAACGTGATTTCCGTGGTTTGTGGATTATCCGTATAAACGCCGCCTGCAGAAGCAGAAATATCCGTTACAGCCAGTTCATTGATGGCTGCAACAAGGCTGAAATTACCATCAACAGAAAAGCACTGAGCGAAATAGCGATACACGATCCCGCAGGTTTTGATGTTATCGTTGAAAAAGCCAGAGCTGCTTTAGCATAAGTTTTTCGTCATTGACGTTTCAGATTTTTTTCCTGTATACGGCCTATGCTTGATGAATTCAAAAAAATCGGACAGGATGCGATTACGCATCTAAAAAAAATCAGCGATTTAAACTCGCTTGAGGAATACAGGATTAAATATCTTGGCCGAAAGGGCGAGATAACGGATTTGCTCTCCAAGATAGGCAAAATTTCCAAAGAGGAAAGGCCTGCCGCTGGGCAGCTTATCAATCAAATTAAGCAGGAAGTTGCCGATGCTTTCGAGCAGGTTAAAGCCAGCCTCGACAATTCATCCAAGGGCAAATCAGGCGATTTTTTTGACGTTACCACTCCAGGCAAAAAAATAAGTGTTGGCAAGTCGCACATTATCACTCAGACGACTGATGAACTGCTTGAACTTTTCGGCAGGATGGGCTTTGGTATTGTGACCGGGCCTGAAGTTGAGGACGAGTTTCATAATTTTATAGCTCTTAATATTCCTCAGGAACATCCCGCACGCGATCCGCTTGATAATTTTTATATCGATGACAATACGTTGCTGCGTAGCCAGACTTCGACGATGCAGATTCGCGTGATGGAAAATAATAAGCCGCCTATTCGCGTGGTTGCTCCGGGCAGAGTTTATCGCCCTGATACTGTTGACGCAACACATATGTTTATGTTCCACCAGATTGAAGCTCTTGTCGTTGATGAGGGGATTACGATGGTCGATTTAAAAACGACAATTGACCAGTTTATCCACGCATTTTTCGGTGCAGGCACAAAATGGCGTTTCAGGCCAAGCTTTTTTCCATTCACTGAACCAAGCGCTGAAGTTGATTTGCTGATGACAGATAAGAATGGCAATGAAAACTGGATTGAGATGGGCGGCTGTGGAATGGTTGACCCCAATGTTTTCGAGACAGTTGGCATTGACAGCGAAAAATACACAGGCTGGGCTTTCGGTTTCGGCATTGAACGCCTTGCAATGCGAAAATACGGGATTAAAGACATCCGTTTGCTTTTCGAGAATGATTTGAGATTCTTGGAGCAGTTCTAATTCTTTTTGCTAGCCTCAGCGTCCGACGATTATAATTCCAAGTTTATCTGCCAACTCGATAGTTTGTTGCTTATCGACTACGAATGTTTTGCCAGCTTCGACGACGATGCACTTGCCGCCGTTATCATAAACGCTCTGCACCGTATCTGGCCCGATGCATGGCACATCGAACCGCATATCCTGTGCGGGCTTGGCTGTCTTAACAAGCGTCCATCCTTTTCCGCAGAGTCCGCCAGCACGTTTAATCATTTCAGCAGTACCTTCGATGGCTTCGACAGCAACGGTTTCCTTTTCTTTGACCGCCACCGCTTGCCCAATATCGGATTCGCCGATTTTTTTTGCGATTGCCCATCCGAACTGAATATCCGCTTCAATTGAATTTGATGGCGAAAGCTTTGTCATTGTTCCGTCATCCGCCAAATCTTTTTCGCTGTACATTGTCGAATCCTCCAATATTATCTCGCCAGCGGCGAGTTCATCTGCGATTGCATTTAAGAGTGTATCCGGCCGCCAGTCCTTGCCCTTTAGGCGGACTAACCAAATCCTCAGTGCCCTCCAGTCTGGCATATATTTTAGGATGCGAAAGGGGGTGTACAGAGTTTTTTTTTCGACTTTGCCAACCATAATGGTTGACGAAACGCCGTGTCGGCGGAGTTTGCGTATCCATACGCCAGGCCGAGCCAGCGGAACGGGGTAGAAGACATCGACGATGGATTTTAAGTTTTCATCAAAGACATCTCCAAGTCCGACGCATATAACTTTGTAGCCTGCCGCTTTTGCGTTGCGTGCTACGATTATCGGCAGCCTACTGGCCCCTGCGATAAGTCCTATTGTTTTACGGTCATCCATAGCTGGCAATTATATCAATAATCCCTTGCAGGTCAATTGTTTAGATAAAACAGATCGAATACTGTATTTTTTGTGAATTCTTTAAATCCCGAAAAAGCCTCTGCTTGTATCCGTTACCTGTTCGCAAAATTCATTAAAGTCGATCCCCTTGAGTTTAGCGATAAATTCCGCTGTATGAACCATCAGTGCGGGCTCATTGATTTTTTGATTCCGCATCGGTGCAGGCGACATATAAGGGCAATCCGTCTCAAGCATCATCCTGCCAAGTGGAACGGCCATCGCCGCCTCTCTCGCCAACTCAGCATTTTTAAATGTTACAATGCCGGTAAAAGAAATATAGTACCCTCGGTTCAGCAAAACTTCGGTCTGCTGTTTTGTACCTGAATAGCAATGAAACACAATTTTCGAAAGTTTGTTTTTAAAACCTTCAAGTATTTCAAGCGTTTCATCGAAGGCATTTCTCGAATGTATAACCACAGGTTTTTCCGTTTTCACCGCAATTTCGAGATGCCTGACAAAAAGTTCACGTTGAGCATCCGGCTCGGAAAAGTTATAATGAAAATCAAGCCCTGTTTCGCCTATTGCAACAACATATTCATTCTCTGCAAAGGCCCTGATCTGCAACAAACTATCATTTGTTACCTCTTTGGCGTGATGAGGATGAATCCCCGCCCCAGCATAGATATTATCAAATCTTTTCGCAAGCTCAAGAGTACCCTCAAAATCCGCAGGCTCGGTCGCGATGGTAATTATATCGCTGATGCCATTAAGCAAGGCACGCGAGGCAACTTCATCAATATTTTCTATTAGCCCTTCATACGTCAAATGAGCATGTGTATCAATCAGTGCCATTAGACTGTAATCCCTTTTATTAAATCTTCAAAAAAAACAGCATCAACTTCTGCAAAACGTTCGATAACTCTGTCTGCCTTTGCCGCTAAAAGTTTTTCACGTTTGGTTGAAGTTGTAATCGCCACAACTTTCATACCTGCCGATTTTCCCGCCAGAACTCCGGCTATTGCATCTTCAATAACAACACATCTTTCAGGCTCAACTCCGATTCGCCTTGCCGCTTTCAAAAAAGTATCTGGTGCTGGCTTACCGTTTTTCACATCTTCGCCTGAAACTTCGGCATCGAACATACCCGAAAGACTTGCGCCGCCAAGCATAAAATCAAGATTGACCCTCGGTGCCGAAGAACCAACCGCAAGTTTGAATCCCGTCGATTTCAAATCCAACAGTAATTCCTTAACACCATCCATGGGCTTGATTCCGTCAGCAATCAGATCCCTGAATCGTGATTCTTTCCATTCCGAAAGTCTGTTAATTTCATCATTGCTCAATTCTCGTCCAGCCATCTTGGGCAATATCTGATAATTCTGCATACCGAACGTGCTGTAAAAATATTCATCGGAAAATTGAAGCCCCTCGTTTTTTGCCAAATCATGCCACGACTGCTTATGATATTCACCCGTATCGACAAGCACCCCGTCAAAATCAAATATCACCCCTGATTCTATCTTAGCCATCTTGCCCTCAAATTATACTGAACGCATTCTCGTAATGTCTTACCTCTGGCATGCCTTTTTCCCCAAGGATAATCGCCGCTACATCGAACCGAACCGCTTTATCGCCAAGATGGTATCTATTGATAAAATTCCTGGCTGTCATAATCATCTTCTTTTGTTTTGGATAATTCACTGCATCCTGTGCCTTGCTGAATTCTTCGCTTGTTCTCGTTTTAACTTCCACGAAAACCAGCACATCGCCATCAGTCATAACAAGGTCAATCTCGCCAGCGTTTATAGAGAAATTGCGAGCGATACAACTGAAACCTTTGCGTCTCAAGTACCGCTCGCAATATCGTTCTCCCCACCGGCCAAGCTTTGCCCGGTCAGCGAGAAGTTTTTTTCGTATTACAAACAATGGCAGCAAACCACCGCTCCATTATTATTTTTTGAGCGTATGTTTGCTGTGTCTTTGTACCAGCTTAACGGCCTTGCCGATTCTATCGCGAAGAAAGTAAAGCTTGGCTCTTCTTGTCTTACCGCTTCGAACAGGCACGATTTTAACGATATTAGGCGAATTAACAGGGAAAATCCTTTCAACGCCTTCTTCATTTACAAGCCGTCTGACTGTAAATGATTCATTCATTCCTCGGCCTTTTCGGCTGATAACGGTACCGCTGAAAATCTGTATTCGTTCCTTGTCGCCTTCTTTAATTTTTAGATGAACATCAACAGTATCGCCCACCTCGAAATGCTGCTTTTCACTCTTGATGCTTTTGCCTTCAACATAATCCAGTAATTCTGTTTTCACGATTATACTCCTGTTTCACTTATCTTAATTTTTTTTATAGTAATCACAAATCTCAATGCTGATTATTTTCTGGCCTGAGAGAATATTTCTCCCAAAGGTCCGGCCTTTTGCGTTTTGTTCTTTCAATTGCCTGCTCCATTCGCCATGCCGCGATTTTAGCGTGGTCTCCGCTGAGCAATATTGGCGGAACTTTCAAACCTCGAAAATCCTCAGGCCTGGTATATTGCGGATACTCTAGCAATCCATCGCTGAAAGATTCCTCTTCCGAAGAAGTATCATCTCCAAGCGCTCCCGGCAGAAGCCTGACAACTGCGTCAATAACAACCATCGCCGCCAACTCTCCGCCGCTAAGGCAGTAATCGCCGATGGAAATTTCCTCCGCATTTAGAGCCGTACGGATCCGCTCATCAAAACCTTCATATCTGCCAGCTATAAGAATCAGCCGATCTTCCTTGCTGAGTTCAACAGCTTTATCCTGGTCAAAAGGTTTGCCCTGCGGCGTAAGCATAATAGTCCGCCATTTGCCGTTGGCCTGTTTCTTGACATTATCGAAACAGCTCAACACTGGCTGACACATCATTACCATTCCTGGCCCGCCACCGTAAGGCTTATCATCGACCTTATGATACTTCTGGTCTTCCGAGTACTCTCTAATATTTGAAAGAACAATTTCTGCAATACCGTTTTCCTGCGCCCTCTTCAATATCGAATACGACATCGGCGATTCAAACATCTCAGGAAACAGTGTAAGCACATCAATTCGCATAATTCAACCGTTCACAAAAACGTTCGCCTTGCGTATAACGCAGGCCAATTCACAACACCAAGACACTACGCTTGAGCAGCCTTAGCTTTTGCTTCTGCATCTGCTGCTGCCTTCGCTGCTGCAGCGGCTTTCTCAGCAGCTGCCCTATCTGCTTTATTAAAGAGTTTGCCCTGTTTGCGTGCGAGAATTCTTGCCTTTGCAAGCCGAGCATCTCTTTCCTCAACGATTTTGCAGGTGATTCCGTTTTTCTTCAGCATATCGCCAACCGTTTCGGAAGGAACCGCGCCCTGACTAAGCCAGAACTCTACTCTTTCTTTGTCAAGAACAAGCTGCTTTTCTACATTTTTTTCCAAGGGGTCATAATGCCCCAGCCTTTCCAGAACTCTGCCGTCTCGCGGTGTTCTGGAATCAATCGCATTGATTCTGAAGAAAGGTCGATGCCTTCTTCCCATCCTGGTCATTCTGATTTTTACTGCCATAACTTTCCCTTCTTGTTAGTATATAATAAATTTTCACGATTTGCCCACTGCAAATCACGAAACGCGTTTACGATATAAAATATATCCATTTATAAATATCGCGAATATGCCGGTATCTATCCGGGCATCTTCTGCGATTTTTAATATCTGTTCATCCGTCAGTTTTTCTGCCGACTCTTTTTCTTTTGGTGTCATTATCGCAACTGCATGCCTAAGTTGCTCAAGTTCTTCATTGCTGGGCGTTTCAAGCATCGCCAGCTCACTTGAGCCGTCAAGGCATTGAAACTGTTTCCGGATAAGCCGACCATAATCGTCGTCAACCATCTGGCCAACACGCTCAAGATACTCTTCAATGCTAATCTTTTTTTTCGTATCCATAAGAGCGCCAATACTGTTTTCAACTAAAAACTCAACACTAAGGACTTAAAACTCTTACCGTTTATTTTTCTTCTTTCGTTCCGGCTTTTTCCTCTTGGAACGCTGTTTAATCTTCCTGCCTGAGTTCATCATACCGAAAAGGTCAGTATTTCCGCTCATAAGACCCTTTAAGCCGCCTAATCCGCCGCCGCTAATGGTCTTCATCATGTCCCTGGTTTTCTCGAAAGTCTTGACAAGGCTGGCGACCTGATGCACATCAGTGCCTGCTCCTGCCGCAACACGCCTCCTGCGGGAAGCATTAAGTATATCAGGATTTTTCCGTTCTGCAAGCGTCATCGAGTGAACTATTCCCTCAATACGCGTGATTTCTTTCTCGTCAACATTCAAATCGCCAAGCTGTCCCATTCCAGGCATAAGCTTCATAATACTGCCAAGGCCGCCCATTTTTCTGACAGCCTGCATTTGTTTGAGAAAATCATCGAAGCCAAAAGTACCCTTGGCCATCTTTTTCTGCATTTTTTCTGCTTCGCCAGCATCAAATTGCTCTTGGGCCTTCTCAACAAGGGTAACGACATCGCCCATCCCAAGGATTCTACTTGCCATCCTGTCCGGGTGAAATTCTTCGAGCTTATCGAGTTTTTCGCCTACGCCAATAAATTTAATCGGCTTGCCAGTTACTGCCTTAACTGAAAGCGCCGCACCACCTCGTGCATCGCCGTCAAGCTTGGTAAGTATCACGCCGTCAAGCTCAAGCCTTGTATTAAATTCCTTGGCTGAGTTGACCGCATCCTGGCCTGTCATTGAATCGCATACTAAAAATATCTGGTGCGGATTAACTGCCTTTGCCACCTCAGATATTTCATTCATCATATCTTCATCGATATGAAGTCTGCCCGCTGTATCAAGAACCACAACATCGAAACCGCCTGCTTTAGCGTGTTTCATTGCGTTTCTTGCAACTTTGACAGCATCTTTGCTGTCCTCGCTGTAAACTTCGATACCAAGCTGCTCACCGAGAATTTTGAGCTGGTCAATAGCAGCAGGGCGCTGAAGGTCATCTGCGACCATCAATGTTTTTTTGCCCTTGCCTACCAGGTATTTGCCAAGCTTAGCGGCAGTTGTTGTTTTACCGCAACCCTGTAAGCCTGCGAGCATAATTATCGTTGGCCCAGGCGACACATAATAAATATTCGTATCGACAGGCCCCATCAGCCTGGTCAGCTCGTCATTGACGATTTTTACCATCACCTGCCCCGGATGCAGGCTGTTGATAACCTCCGCACCCATCGCGGCCTGCGATACATCCTTGCAGAACTGCTTGACAACGTGATAGTTGACATCCGCTTCGAGCAAAGCCTTGCGAACCTGGCCCATTGCATCGGATACATTGGCCTCGGTTATTCGGCCTCTGCCGGACAGCGAACGGAACACATTATTAAATTTTGTCGTTAAAGCATCAAACACAAATATTTACCTTATTTTCTATGCGCAGAACAGTACTGCGGAAAACCCAGAATTCTATTGAAATAACGCCGCAAAAGCAAGCTAAAATCACTATTTAGCACTTATTTTTGTTTAATGTGCTTGTTTTTGTTGAAAAATATCGCCAATTTGGGTAAAAAGAGAAAAATTTTAAAGGTATTTAAGTATGGAATTCCCAAAATCGACAAAATTTGACCGATGTACAATTGAAATTGTCCCTCGCTACTGCGAAACCGATCAGTCTGGTGTAATACACCATACCGTATATCCAGTATATTTTGAGATGGGTAGAACCGAACTGCTCAGAGCTAATGGACTTGCCTACCGCGACCTCGAAAAGTCCGGCACATTTTTTGTGGTAGCCCGCCTTGAGGTTAAATATCGTAGGCCGGCACTTTATGATGAAAAGCTTCAGTTGGAAACGATATGCACGCTGACTACTCGTGCCAAGGTAGAGCATACTTACTACTTGAAACGCGATGGCCTGATTCTTGTCGAAGGCACTTCTGCTTTAGCTTGCGTCGATGAAAAGGGAAAACTCAAAAGCATCCCGGATTTTATGTATTCAAAAGTTGAAAGCGCAAACGCCGAATAAGGTTTTATGCGGAATACTGTTGAAACGCGGTTTTGGCTGCGCCTATGATCAGGGCTTCTGTGCCGAGGCTGGCTTGTTTGATTTGAATATTTCTAGAAGTATTGTCATAGACATCAGTAGCCATTGTTTCTCGAATCGCTGTTTCGAGGTAGTCAAAGCATTGTTTGGTTACATAGCCGGCAAGTATCACGATGTTTGGGTCATAGCAGTTAATTGTTGAGGCCGCTATTTTGCTGAAATGTTCGGCTATGAATGCGCATAGCTTCATCGAGTATTCATCTTTTTGCTGAACAGCCTGTCCCCATTTTGAAATTATTACTTCCGGCAAATCCTCCGAATTTACCACGTCTTTTAATGTGGTTTTCTGGCCATGTTTAATATCCTGAAGAATTTTTTTTGCTAGGGCAGGGCCGCTGATTAGAGCTTCCAGGCAGCCCTTGTGGCCGCATCCGCATTTTGGTCCATCAGGTATTGCTATTATATGTCCGATTTCGCCAGCTCTGTTTGTTGAGCCGTGAAGTAAATTTCCATCAATGATTGCGTGGCTTCCGACACCGTCGGCTATATTTAAGTAAAGGACATTGCTGTAATCGATATTATTTGCGATGGAGCTTTCCGCCAGAAGCCTTACCCGTGTGGTGCAAACGGCTACGGGTATATTTAATTTTGCAGTGAGCATATCTTTGAGTGGTATGGCTTTCCAGCTTAGTGGGCTGGAGAGTTCGACGACTCCGTCTTTGGAAATTGAGCCGCTGAGGGCAACGCCGATACAGGAGACTTTGCCGTATTCTATATTATGTTTGCTGAGAAGTCCTCGCAGATTGATTTCAAGTTTGCTGCTTATATTTTCTGGGGAACGGTCAGTATCAAGAAGTACCCTTATTTTTTCTATGAGTTGGCAGTTGAAGTCGAATAGCCCAATAAAAAGACTGCTTGGGTTAATTTCTACGCCAATGGTGAATAGCCCCTTTGGATTTATGCTAACGAATACAGGTTTGGCACCACGTTTTGTGCTTTCGCCCTGATTTTCGACAATCAA
The DNA here is from genome assembly GCA_945890885.1 of Candidatus Kuenenia stuttgartensis. Taxonomy (GTDB): domain Bacteria; phylum Planctomycetota; class Phycisphaerae; order Sedimentisphaerales; family CAMDDF01; genus CAMDDF01. The sequence continues at coordinate 18,067 of CAMDDF010000012.1, forward strand.
GTCTTTTTCGCGAAGTCGGGCGACGATATAGCTTGTCGTGGAGCTGCTAAGGTTGGCAAGTTCGCAAATCTGTGCCTGTGAAAGTTGAGCGTGCTGCCTTAACAATGTTAAAACCAGCTTTTCATTGGCAAGGCCTGCGCCTTTGGAGTCAATTGGATTTTCAGCCATATTCTATACCTTTAAATAATACAACTTGGTATATTACAATACCTCACAAAGCGAATTTATTCAAGTAATTTCTATTATTTGTGCTTGAAATTAGGAATATAGTACATTAGAATATACTCGTAGCTTGAGTTATTAAAATTTTATTCCTATTCGTACTTAAAAAGGATAAGCAGATGAATGATTTCAGTGTAAAAGATAAGATTGTTGCGATAACAGGAGCTGGCGGGGTGTTGTGCGGTTCACTCGCAAAGGCACTTGGCGAAGCTGGCGCTAAAATCGCGGTTCTTGATTTAAATGAGCAGGCTGCTCAGAAAATCGTTGATGAGATTAAGGCTAAGGGTGGAGTTGCCGTTGCGGCACAATGCAACGTGCTTGAAAGAGCAACGCTGGAATCAGCAAAGGATATTATCAATTCAAAGCTTGGTAAAATTGATATTCTTATCAATGGTGCAGGCGGAAATAATAAAAAAGCTACTACCGGCCCAGACCTTTCGTTTTTTGATATGCCTGCTGATGCAATTCGTTTTGTTTTCGATTTGAATTTTATCGGGACGCTTTTGCCGACGCAGGTTTTTGCCAAAGATATGATTGAGACAGGCAATGGCGTGATTTTGAATATTTCAAGTATGAATGCGTTCAGGCCATTGACGAAGATCGCGGCATATTCGGCGGCGAAGGCGGCTATAAGCAATTTTACGCAGTGGCTTGCGGTTCATATGTGTCAAAATTATTCGAAAAACATAAGAGTCAACGCTATTGCGCCTGGGTTCTTTTTAACTGACCAGAATCGTTTTCTGCTTACCGACGAAAAGACAGGCCAATTGACCGTAAGAGGAAAAACTATCGTTGATCATACGCCGATGAGCAGATTTGGCGATGCGGAAGAATTAAACGGAACGGTGATCTGGCTGTTGAGTCAGGCATCAAATTTTGTAACAGGAATCGTAGTGCCGGTTGATGGCGGATTCAGTGCGTTTAGCGGTGTATAAAAGTTCTCAAAAGGGTATTGCATGCTTTATTATAAACGCGGAAGCGAAAATGACAATTTAACTGCAGATGATCTCAAACAAGGGCTCTATAATGCTCTTGATAAGCTGGGACAAAAGCAGAAAGTGCTTGCTATTCCGCCTGATATTACAAGGTTCTACTCCCGTGCTGGTGAGCTTACAAATATGGCTTGGAAGTATTACGGCGATACAATGACAGATATTCTGCCAGCTCTTGGAACGCATTATGCAATGAAGGAGCATGAGATCAAAAGAATGTTTGCTGATACGCCAGTAGATTTGTTCAGGGTTCACGACTGGCGCAATGATGTAGTAACTCTTGGTGAAGTGCCCGGAGAATTCGTTTCAAAAGTTAGCGGTGGCAAGCTTGACTATGAATGGCCGGCTCAGGTTAACAAACTGCTCGTTGATGGCGGTTTTGATCTAATGCTTTCTATCGGACAGGTTGTTCCGCACGAAGTTATCGGGATGGCAAATTATAATAAAAATATATTTGTCGGAACCGGCGGTGCTGAAGGAATAAATAAAAGCCATTTTCTCGGAGCTGTTTATGGCATGGAACAGATAATGGGCAGGGCCAGCACTCCTGTTCGAGAGATACTCAATTATGCTTCGGATAATTTTGCTAAAGATATGCCGATAGTTTATGTTCTTACCGTTCTTGAAGCAACCAATGAAGGCCAGAAAACAAGAGGTTTGTTCATCGGCGATGATGTTGAATGTTTTAATCTAGCAGCTGAGCTTTCATTAAAAGTGAATTTTAAAATGCTTGATAAGCCGCTCAAAAAGGTTGTTGTTTATCTTGAGCCGGAAGAGTTTAAAAGCACCTGGCTTGGCAATAAGAGCATTTACAGGACGTGTATGGCAATGGCTGACGGCGGAGAACTTATTGTTCTTGCACCGGGACTGAAAGAATTCGGCGAAGATAAAGAAATTGACAGACTAATACGCAAGTATGGCTATGTCGGTAGCGATGAGGTTTTAAGGCTTACCAAAGAAAATGATGAACTTAAAAACAATTTAAGTGCTGCTGCACATTTGATACACGGTTCATCTGAGGGTAGATTCAATATTATATATTGCCCTGGACATGTTACGCAAAAAGAAATTGAAAGCGTAAACTTCAAATATGCCGACCTTGCGGAGATGATAAAAAAATATAATCCCGAAAAACTTAAAAATGGTTTCAATACCGTCAATGGCGAAGAAATTTTCTATATCGCAAATCCAGGAATGGGTTTATGGTCATTCAAAGATAGATTTAAATAAGGTTTAATATGGAGCAAAAAATGACTGCAACAGCATCAAAAAAATATTCTTTAGTTGTCCCAACCAGTATGGGTATTCGATTAACTCCTGTTAATTCACAGCCCTTTCATTGCAGCGACACTTTTAAAATGCAGGTGACCAGTGCGGAAAGCAATGTGGCAAGTGTTGCTTCGTATCTTGGTATGCCGGTAAAGGTTTTGACTGCATTTGTAAAAGACAGCCCTGTATCGCATTTTATAAAGGATAATATCAGGAGTCGTCGAATGGACTTTGAAGGTCCTGAGTTTATTCAGGAGGACCCATGGGGCTATCGCCATCAGATCAACATGGCTGACAGCGGATATGGTTCTCGCGGGCCAAGGGTTCAAAACGACAGAGCTGGCGAAGTAGGTCGAGAGCTTAACGCTAGCGATTTTGACCTTGACAGAATCTTTGCTAGAGAGGGTGCTACTATTGTGCACCTTTCGGGGCTTATTGCGGCACTATCGCCAAAGACCAGTAAGTTCTGTCTTGACATTGCCCGTGTTGCCAAGGAAAACGGTTCGCTGATATCTTTTGACCTTAATCACAGAGCCAGCTTCTGGAAGGGCAGAGAAAAAGAACTATCACAAGCCTTTGCTGAGATTGCCTCTCGCAGCGATATACTAATAGGTAACGAAGAAGACTTTCAGCTCTGCCTTGGCATAAAAGGCCCGGAATCCGGCGGTCATGGACTTGATGATAAAATTGATGGCTTTAAAGAGATGATAGGCAGAGTTCAAGTTGCTTATCCCAATGCCAGATACTTTGGAACAACACTTCGTGAGGTTTTATCAGCGAACAGCCATATGTGGGGAGCATTGGTTACCGATGGCAAGGAATGGGAAATTATCAAACCACGTGAAATAGGTGTTCTCGATCGTATTGGCGGCGGCGATGGTTTTGTTGGCGGCTTGCTTTACGGAATACTAAAGGGTTGGGATGTGAAAAAATGTGCCAGATTCGGTTGGGCAAGCGGAGCACTTGCTGTTACTATGCTTACCGATTATGCTCAGCCTGCTGATGAAGAGCAACTCTGGAGCATATGGAAAGGCAATGCAAGAGTCAAACGGTAATAATAAAAACGGTAAAAAAAACATTTAAATATATGGAGAATAAAAAAATGGCGAAAGCAGATATAAGTGTTGTAGGTTTAGCGGTAATGGGTGAAAATCTGATTTTGAATATGGAAAGCAAAGGCTTTACGGTCGCGTGCTTTAACAGAACAGTTTCCAAGGTTGACGAGTTCACCAGCGGCAGAGCAAAAGGCAAAAATATCATAGGCTGTCATTCTGTCGAAGAGCTTGTCGCTTCACTCAAAAGGCCCAGAAAGGTAATGCTGATGGTCAAGGCAGGTGCTGCGGTAGATTCGTTCATTGATCAGGTAATGCCGCACTTAGAAAAAGGTGATATCATCATCGATGGTGGCAATAGCCATTTTCCTGATACAATTCGCAGATGCAAAAAAGTCGAAGAGGCGGGGATGCTTTATGTCGGCACTGGCGTTTCTGGCGGAGAAGAAGGTGCTCTGCTTGGCCCATCGATTATGCCGGGCGGTTCTCCTGCGGCGTGGGAATCTGTTAAACCGATTTTCCAGAAAATTTCCGCTCATACCGATAAAGGCGAACCATGCTGTGAATGGGTCGGCGAAAACGGTGCTGGACATTTCGTCAAGATGGTACACAACGGCATCGAATATGGCGATATGCAGATGATATGTGAAATCTATCAGATGATGAAAGATTGCCTGGGCATGAAAAATGCCGAGATGCACGAAGTTTTCACCCAGTGGAACAAGGGCGAGCTTGATTCATATCTCATCGAAATAACACGCGATATTCTTGGCTACAAAGATGAGGACGGCAAGGAAGTTATCGATTTGATTCTTGATACCGCAGGACAAAAGGGTACCGGAAAATGGACCGCGATAGCTGCTCTTGATTTGGGTCAGCCATTGACGCTGATTGGAGAGGCTGTATTTGCAAGATGTCTTTCAGCTTTGAAGGATCAGCGTGTGCAGGCTTCGAAAATTCTATCAGGCCCCAAAACTAAATTCAAAGGTGACAAGAAAACTTTCGTAGACGATTTGAAAAATGCCTTGTATGCATCGAAGATTATAAGTTATGCACAGGGTTATCAGTTAATGCGTGAAGCTGCCAAAGAGTATGGCTGGAAGTTAAATAATGGCGGGATTGCACTGATGTGGCGCGGCGGATGTATTATACGCTCGGCATTTCTGGGCAAGATAAAGGAAGCGTTTGACAAGAATCCTGATTTGACAAATCTGCTGCTGGACCCGTTTTTCAAGAATGCTGTTGAGAGAGCACAAGTTTCGTGGCGCCGTGTATTAATCGCTTCTGTTGAGATGGGTATTCCGATGCCTGCTATTTCTGCGGCTTTGGCATATTACGACGGTTTCCGAAGTGAAAGGTTGCCTGCGAATCTTCTTCAGGCTCAGCGTGATTATTTTGGTGCACACACTTACGAAAGAGTTGACAAGCCAAGAGGCGAATTTTACCATACAAACTGGACAGGCAGAGGTGGCATGACAGCTTCTTCGGCATATGTTGTGTAAGGAAAGGTTTTAAGATGACCGATTTTTTGACGGAAGATTTTCTGCTGCAAACTGAAACCGCGAGATTGCTCTATCATAATCACGCAGCGAAGATGCCAATCTATGATTATCATTGCCATATTGTACCCCAGCAGATAGCAGAGGATAAACGGTTTGAGAATCTGACGCAAATATGGCTGTATGGCGATCATTACAAATGGCGTGCGATGCGTACCAATGGTGTCAATGAAAAATACATTACTGGCGATGCAAGCGATTATGGAAAGTTTGAAAAATGGGCGCAAACGGTTTCGCATACACTGAGAAATCCGCTTTACCACTGGACGCATCTTGAACTTAAAAAGCCATTTGGCATAACGGGTAAGCTGTTAAATGCTGATACGGCAAAAGAGATTTATGAAAAATGCAGTGTGATGCTAAAGACTGACGAATTCAGTTGCCGCAATATAATCCGCAAAGCGAATGTCAAAGTCATTTGCACAACGGATGACCCGATAGATTCTCTCGAGCATCATCAGAAAATAAAATCCGATGGTTTCGAAGTTAAGGTATATCCTACTTGGCGGCCCGACAAGGGTATGGCGGCTGAAAATATATCCGCGTTGAATGTCTGGATTGATAAACTTGCTGAAGTTGCTGATGTTGATATTACTGATTATAGATCATATCTGGATGCTATTCAGAAGCGGCATAATTATTTCCATCAAAATGGCTGTCGGATTTCCGATCATGGCATTGAAACCGCTTATGCCCTGGATTATACGGAAAAAGAGATTGAAAAAATATTCAATAAAATACGGGCAAAAGGTGAACTCGATTTAAATGAGCAGTTGAAATTTAAATCCGCGATGCTGTATGAATTTGCTCTTATGGATGCTCATGCAGGGTGGGTGCAGCAATTTCATTTCGGTGCTTTGCGAAATAATAACAGCAGGATGTTCAAGGCGATTGGTGCTGATACGGGGTTTGATTCTATAGGCGATTTTGAAATTGCAAAGTCTTTATCGAAATTCCTTGACCGTCTTGATGCAAATAATAAGCTGGCAAAGACGATTCTTTATAATCTTAATCCGCGCGATAATGAACTTATGGCTACGATGCTTGGCAATTTCCAGGACGGGTCGGTGGCTGGTAAGATGCAGTGGGGTAGCGGTTGGTGGTTCCTTGACCAGAAAGACGGGATGGAAAAACAGATCAATGCACTTTCGAATCTTGGCCTTTTGAGCAGATTCATTGGAATGCTGACGGATTCCAGAAGTTTTCTGTCATATTCAAGGCACGAGTATTTCCGCAGAATACTTTGTAATATCCTTGGTAATGATGTTGAAGGGGGGCTTTTGCCGAACGATATGAAACTTCTGGGCCAGATGGTCGAGAATATTTGCTTTAACAATGCCAAAGATTATTTTCTGCTGGAAATAAATTAATAAACGCAGTCTGTAAATCCTATCTATCGTACTTCCTTTCTTAATCCTTATATAGAATCTTATCACAACTAACACCAGTTATACCGGTCTAATTTTGGCGGAGCATTATATTCAATACGGATATAGCCCTACAGGTTAACCTGAAATTGCTCCATCGACTCAGTGTCGAAAAGCCACCAAGAATTTCTGGAATTTAGGCAAATTCATTCTTATTGTACAAATTTAATTGGGGTAAGTATTGTGTCATCAATGGAAACTTATTTTTGTAAGCCATTTGTATGTAAGTATTTATATTAAGAAAATCGACGAGTATTTCTTTTGTGGCACAATAATTGCAATATTACATTTTTGTTTGTCTATACGATGATAACTTTTGACACGAAAGGTCGGATTTATGGCTAGTGAAGCGATAGCATCAACATCTGCAAGTAGTCTCCAAATGGACTATATGCAGCTTCTTGTGACTCAGCTTAAGAATCAAAATCCGCTTGAGCCGATGAGCAATTACGAGATGTCTGCTCAGCTGACCCAGTTTTCTCAGCTTAGCCAGATGGAATCGATGAATACCAGCTTTTCAGAGGTGCTTGCGACAACAGAACACAATTACGCAACATCGCTGATAGGTAAGACGGTTACATTCGTTGGCGAAACATCTACTGGAACGACAGATGTGATAGGCGGTAAGGTTGATCAGGTACTTGCAGACAAAGATGGAAATCCTGTTTTGGGTGTTGGTGGCTATGCCGTTGGTTTAAAAGACATAATATCTGTTAAAGAATAGTATTCCTTTAAAGAATAAAAATAGGAGACATAAAATGAGTTTTGCACTATCAGCCGGAGTTACGGGATTACAAGCCCACCAGAAAATGCTCGACATAGCAGGCAATAATCTTGCCAATGTCAACACGACAGCATTTAAGTCAAGTAGAATAACATTTTCGGAACTGTTGAGCGAAACGGTCAAGAGAGCCTCTCAGCCGACAGGTACCGTTGGTGGCACCAACCCACAGCAAATGGGTAGTGGTGTCGGTGTTAGCGGCATATCTGCTAATATGACTCAGGGAAATATTGTCAATACCGGCAATCCGTTGGATATGGCGATTGAAGGCGAGGGGTATTTTGTTCTCAGTGACGGTTCCAAGAATATTTATACACGGTCAGGTACATTTGCGGTTGATGCGAATTCAAATCTTGTCGATCCTTCTACAGGTTATATTGTTCAGCGTATTGGCTCTACAGGCGAGCTTGAGGGGTTCCAGGCGGCAGGCAGCAGCAATATCAGCGTTCCTTATGATGTGGCAATGGCTGCTAAGGCTACGTCGGAAGTTAAGGTGGCTGGTAATCTTAGTTCTCAGGCGGCACTTGAAGTAGCACAGACCAACGTTCTAAGATCAAATATCGATTTTGCAACCACTTCCGGTGCGGTGGCTACCGGCACCACCACTTTCAGTGAACTTTCTGCCGGAACATATGCTTCAGCAGAAATCACGGTTACAGGTTTTGAACACGATGGAACCGCAATTGCGGCAACAGATATTGCTATAGCTAATGACGGCAGTACGACGATAGACGGTTTTCTATCGTCATTGAATACAATTCTCGGCAACGATAATGCAGTTGCAACATTGTCAAATGGCAAGATAGTTATTACGGATGTTGAGAGCGGCTATAGCAGGTCAGATATTAAACTGGAATTTGCAAACACAGGTACCGCTGAGGTAGAAATGCCGGGATATTTTGAGTATGAAACTGTCGGCGGAGACGAGGTCAAGAACGTCAATATTAATATTTTTGACTCTCAGGGCGGAGCGCATGTGATGTCTGGAGCGATGGTAAGAACTGATGTTGCTAACACATGGGATATGATATTGACCTCTGTTACTGGCGATGTAAGTGAGATTACTTTTGATAATCGCAGAATTGACGGCATAACTTTTGATGCATCTGATGGTTCCTTTGCGGGAATAAGCGGTGGAGATGCTGCGGAGTTTGCAATTAAATTTGCAAACGATACTGCTAACGAACAGGCTATTACCGTATCAATGGGCACGGTAGGTCAGATGGATGGTTTGACGCAGTTTGCAGGTGATTCCACCGCTGTAGCCAGAGAGCAGGACGGCTATCAGGCGGGGCGTCTTTCAAGTGTTTCTGTTAATAATGAAGGTATATTGATCGGTACATTTTCCAATGGTGTGAAGAAAAATATTGCCACGTTACAGGTAGCGTTGTTTCAGAATACCTCGGGCCTTGAGGCTGTCGGCGGCGGATACTATGTACCTTCGGCGAACTCTGGCGAGGCGACAGCTACGCAGGCATTGACTGGTGGAGCAGGCACTATCCATGGAAGTGCGCTTGAAAAATCCAATGTGGATGTTGCAAGTGAGTTTGTTAATATGATTCAGGCTCAAAACGGATTCCAGGCCAACGCAAGAACTATAACGGTGGCTAATGATATATTAAGAGAATTGACAAATCTTATCAGATAGAAGTGTGAGAATTTAATTATGCCAATAACAGGAATTACAGGATATTCGGAAGGTGTGCTTTTGGCACTTACTCCGCTGGAGCGACTGAATGCCATGAGGTCATTCAATGGCGGTTCCACATCCGAAAGCTTTTTTATTCTGCTTGGTATAATTGCTATAATTGTATTGACTGGCGTTCTTTTTGGTGTCCATTTAAATAGAGTCAAACGTGAAAAGAACGACAGTGATAAAGTTTTTATGGAGTATGCTCAGTCAAGGGGGCTTACCATTGATGAGTGCCAGAAACTGCTTGACATGGCGATCACCGCAAAGATGAAAAGGAACGAATCAATTTTCAATGCCTCGGAAGTTTTTGATCTTGGTGTGCGGCGAATGATGGAAAAATGCCGTATTGATTATGGTTTCGAGAAATGCGAACAGCTTCGGATTGAGCTGTCTTGTCTTCGTGAAAAACTCGGCTTTGAGACGCAAAGGAATATTGCAAAGCCTGCGGTTGCGCTATCGTCCAAAGATGTAAGCAGCAGAAATATACCTGTGGGAAAGAGTCTCTCTATAAAACATCATCAAATGGTGGATGCTGGTGATATCCAGGCGACTGTAATAAAAAATGATAACAGCGGGCTTACGGTCGAGTTTGCCGGGCCTGTGGAAATTGATTTTGGTCAAATATGGCGAGGCCGATATTCTGCAAGTGATTGCCTTTGGGAGTTTGATACTTCGGTAATTAGATGCAGCGGCTATACTGTTGTTTTGAAGCATAGTGATAATATTAGGTTTATCAATCGTCGCCGATTTTTGCGTGTTCCGGTCAGAAGTCCTGCTTATGTGGCAAGTTTTGAGTTTATGCAGAATCAGCCTGTTAATTCCAACAAGAATATCGGCAGGTATCAAATGAATCAGGCCAACGGTCAATTTGCTGATACTTTTGAACAGCCGCAGTTTGTTCCGGCGATTGTTACGGAGCTTGGCGGACCAGGTCTGCGAGTTGAGGCGGATTTGAAAGTCAAGGCTGGCGATCGGGTATTGATAGTATTTAAGCTGACTGAAAATAATGGCACAATCGAAAAAATAATAAAGGATGTTGGCCTGGTCAGGCATGTGGTGCCGATAGACAGTGGTCTTTCGATAGCTCTTGAACTCAAGAGTCTTACGGATGCTAATATAAGCGAGTTGATTCGTGCTGCCAATGCGGCTTTTATAAGTGCCAATGAAAAATTAAAAGATGTGCCGGTTTCGCGAGCTATGCTTGAACGCGTTCCAGTGCGTGTAGGTAGTTAAGGAATTTTTAGATGGCAGACGCTGTATCCCAGATGAATGCAACAATTAACGGATTGACCCGTGAGTTTGATGTTATCACGAACAATCTGGCGAATGTCAGCACTGTTGGATACAAACGAACAAGCAACGCATTTTCGCAGTCGCTTCTGGCGCAAAGCGAAGGGACTGGCGAAGCTGGCGGTGAAGCTGAGTTGCTTTCCGTATATGATTTTTCGCAGGGCAGTTTTATTGAGACGGGCAGGTCTCTGGATTTTGCCTTATGCGGCAAAGGGTTATTTGTTATTGAGACTCCGGAAGGGCCTCTTTATACCCGCAACGGAATGTTTCGTCTGAATAAGAACGGGCAGGTCGTGGATTCTTCCGGAAGAATTGTCGCAGGTCAATCTGGCCCCATTACGATACCGCCGGAAGTTGGACTTGATAAGATAACTGTTTCGAGTGATGGAAATATCAGCGGCAATGGAGTGGTTATTGATAAGTTTAAACTTGTTGAATTTGGTGAAAATGAGAATAAGCTTGTCTCGGCGGGGTTCAATTGTTTTCAGGCTCCAGCGGATATTAAGCCGGATGCTCCTAAAAATTTGATTGTGAAACAGGGCTTTCAGGAAGGCTCAAATGTTCAGATGGTTGAAGAACTGGTTGATATGATAACAGTTAGTCGACTTTATGAGGCGAATATGCGGCTTATGTCAGTCGGCAAGGATACGACGAAAAGCCTTTTAAACGTGGCGATGAGCTAAAATATAAAAAGTAAAAAACGGAGTGAAATTATGTTAAGAGCTTTTTCCACCGCGGCAACTGGTATGAACGCACAGCAGATGATGGTCGATGTTACGGCCAATAATCTGGCTAATATAAATACTAACGGTTTCAAACGCAGCCAGATAGATTTTCAGGATTTGCTTTATACCAAGATGAGAGAGTTTGGGACTGAGGTTTCAGCAGGAGTGAAATCGCCTGGCGGCCTTGAGGTCGGTAGCGGTGTTCGTGCTGCATCAACGGTGAAGGTTTTCACTGGAGGCGAGCTTGTCAATACAGGCAGGTCGCTTGATGTTGCGATAGCAGGCGATGGTTTTTTTCAGGTTAGTATGCCCGATGGCACTAAAAAATATACCCGTGATGGAGCGTTACAGATCAACGCCAATGGCACGCTGGTTACAACCACAGGCTATCAGATAGAGCCTGCCATCAGTATTCCGTCAAATGCGGTTTCAATCGATATCGAAAAAGATGGCGGCGTAAATGTGATGGATGGTGCTGGCGTTCAGTCGGTTGTCGGTACCATTCAGTTGGCCAGATTTGCCAATCCTTCGGGTTTATCGAGCGAAGGCGATAATCTTCTGGCTGAGACAGAGGCCAGCGGTACACCCACTGTTGGTACGGCTGGCGTTGACGGTCTCGGTACGATTCAGGGCGGCTTTCTTGAAAAGGGCAATGTTCAGATGGTTAGTGAACTTGTCAATCTTATAACGGCGCAGCGGGCTTATGAGGTAAATTCCCGTGCGATAAAGGCTGGCGATGAAATGCTGCAAAACGCAATACAGATAGGCAGCTTCTAAGCAAGAGATGATTATGAAAAATACAACTATTATTGGTATTGCATGGGCATTGTTTTTTTTGGTGCCGATAAATTCATCCGAAGCAAAGAAGAATTTTTCACTGCGGATCCATTTGCCCAGAGAGATTACCGTTGGGGTCGATGATCCAAATCTTGGTCAGATAGCGGTGATACGGGGCGAGGAGTCCATTAAGACCATAGCGGAAAATATTTCAGTGGGGCATATTTCGATGCCTGGTCAAAGCATCGTTATTGACAGGTCAATAATTCTAGGTAGGTTAGCTTCAAGCGGTATTTCGATTTTGGATGTTCAGTTGACAGGGGCGGAGAAAACGATAATCAGCAGGGAACACAGGATTATTACGGGGAAAGAATTTACTGAAGCAGCATCAGTTTTCCTGAAGAAGAATCTGCCAATGGATTCAATTTGCCAGTTTGATGTTGCTCGTGTGCCGAATAGCCTGGTAATTTCAGGAGAAGCAAAAGATATAGAAATGTCTTGCAGGCTGATAACCGCTGGGATGAAAAATCAGGGCAAGGTCATAGTGTCGGTTCTTTCGGATAGCAATGAAATTGGCATTGGCGAAGTAACGTATAATTTTAAATATAAATGCCGTAAGCTTGTGGCCAAAGTTGATATTCCACAGGGGCAGGCGATAACAGCAGAGAATGTAAATGTTGAAGCTGACATTACAAGTTCACCTGAGCCTGCGGAATGGAAGATCCCGTATGGATTTACTGCTAAACGGCTGATAGCGGCAAATAGCGTGATAGTTTCAAATATGATTTCACCTGTTATTCCTGAAGTTTTGATTAAGCGTAATCAGGGTGTCGTGATAAAGATTGACCGGAATGGCCTTCTTGCCTCTGCTATGGGTAAAGCGATGGAACCGGGCAGCGCTGGTGAAATTATAAAGGTGCAGAACACGGATTCAAAAGTAATAATAATGGCCAAAGTCAATGAAGACGGGACAGTTGAGCCTGTTTTTTAATTTGAAGTAAAAGCGAGGTGAAAATGAGAAACACAATAAGATTGATGCTGGTATTTGTTTTGCTGGTGTTGTGCCTTGGAAGTGCTGTTTATGCAGAGTCTATCTGGGCTAAGAGGACGAAATATGCTCAGGATAGAAGCTCCGATGATGTTGCGCGTAAGATAGGTGATATATTGACGATTTCTATTTACGAGAGCAGCAATGTTTCCAATACTGCCGACAGAAAAATGAATAAGAAAACAGCCCGTAATCAGAATTTTGATGGTAATGTCGGAATCGAGCATCTTATTACAAGTATACCGGCGGTGGAGTTCGGAACGGGTACCGATTATGAAAACAGTTTTCTCAGCGGTACCAGTAATACCGACAAGCGTCTGTTTAACGATGATTTAACTGTTGTCGTGGTTGATATCATGCCGAACGGTAATCTGGTGGTGAATGGAATCTGCTCGCGAAACATTTCAGATGATATACAGACCGTTGAAGTCAGCGGAATTGTCAGGCCAAGTGATGTTCGTTTTGATAATACTGTAGACAGTAAGCGTGTGGCTAATTTAAGCATTATTACAAAGTATAAAGGAGTTTCGGCTTCTTATAATAAACCCGGCTGGCTTGG
>CAMDDF010000013.1 GCA_945890885.1 Candidatus Kuenenia stuttgartensis
TGCAAAGGGACTTTTGTGACGGTCAAAGAACTTTACAAAAAGATTGATAGACTGCCTGAAGCAAAAAGAATGGAAAGAATTAATCAACTACTCCGCCTTCTGTCACCCCCATCGGTCAATGCCTTGCGAAGATTTAAAAAGGGATGTAAACGCATCAGTCCTGAGCAATTTATAGAGGCTCGAAATAAAGAGATCAAAAGATGCATAGAATGGGAATTCAGTTTTGTAGGCATTACTACAAGAGCGATTCAGGGCTTACCATATTTAGGTTGGGATACAGAGCTTGACATAGATGTGAAAATCTATGATGCAAAGAAAGTCGGCAGTAATGCTGTTCTTATAAAGAATTAAAAGTTGTTGCTGCTGGCTAATATATTCAAAAGTGATAAAATTGCATTTAATACATAAGAGAAAAATTGTAAAAAAGTATTAGGAGATTACCTATGCGAAAAACCACAGTTCTTGCTGCAATCCTATCTTTTGTATTAACCCAGGCTATTTGTGTGGCAGAGCCCAATGAATCTGATGCCAATAGTGTTAGAAGCCAGTCATCTCGAACACACAGGGGGTATCGTTCAGAACGGGTGATGATAAATTGGCACGATGGCATCCAGCAAATGGTGGTTTCGCCAAGGCTTACCCCAGATACAAACTCTATCTGGATATTCCCGCTCAAGGGCGAAAGTGAGAAAGTTAAATTCAGTCTGACTAAAAACTTCCCGAATTTTTATGGTGCAGATAGCCGTGAAATAGCAAGGAATGTACTTACTAATGCCAATTACGCTGTAATCGCAACTCAGTTATGGACAATTCCGCTGTATTATTTCAGGGATGAGAATTCAGATTACAGATTTAGCCCCGGCATACATGGTGTTGTCGACTCAAACGGGGTGCATATTGAACTTCTCAAGGCAGATTCTCTGCCTGCACTGGCACAGCAGCTTAAAGATCGCGGCAGGTCTATGCAAGAGGCCGAACTTGAGACTTATGCTAAATATTTAAACAACGAATATTCACTTCTGGCTGTTTGGAGGGATGGAAACGAACCCAATATAATGCAAAGTGGGTTAAGGCGTTCATATCACCGACGGCCGTGTATTTATTTAGAGTTCCCTTCTGAAAAACCATTTTACCCTATGATCCAAAAGAGCGGCAGGCATGGGCGTTTATCATTTACTCTTACAGGCTTTTGGCAAATTGCCGGGCAGGAACCCAATGCTTTTCAATGCAGTCAATTTATCAGCCAAGATGCGAACATACCGGATTCTTTTAAATCATCATTGCCACAGAAAAATATTCCTTTTACAAATTTCTCTCTGTTCGGGAGAGACAATGTTATACAAAATGATATTGTTTTTGTTTCCGGCAGGCTCAAGGGAATGGCCTATGCAGATGCTATTTCGAAAATGTCTTATCTGGAATTGATACCTCTCGGGTTTATCGCACTTGCAGTTATTTCATATTTGTCTGCTGGTATCAGCGGATTGCTTACTTATCGGAAATGGCGAGGGTTTGCTGGATTTGGATTATTGAATCTTCTTAGCATCGTAGCTATGGGTATTGTGATTAATTATAAAAAAACTGGCATTAGTGAGATATTCAGGCGGGATAAATGGAAACCCCGTATATTTCTGGCGTTTTTCTCAATAATAGTGGTACTGCTTTCTTTTGCATTATTTGCGATGCTCAAAATACCATTGAACATTTGAGGCGATTGTGTAGAAGCTGTGCTGCTTATCGCTTATCTTTTGGGATTCTCAGATGTTTCGGCGGTGGCGGCGGCGGAAAATATTTTAGTCCGGAGTCATCAATACGGAAGCCACACTCAGCACAGAAGAACGAGGCATTATATTTTTCGGTGGTTTCACCTGATGCAGGGACAATAGTAAATTCGCCCATCGATGGGCAAAGCGGGCATTGGAATTTGACCTTTCCGGCACCATCACTTGAGATGCGGTCAATTGCCTGCTGGCGTGTTTGTATATACCATTCGAGGGCCTGTTGTCTGCTTAGATACGGTTGCATAGAGAATTATTGGGGCGGCTGAGTTATCTTTTCGTACTCTTTTTCAAACAGGATTTTATGCCTGACCTCTTCTTCGGCAAGCTGATAAAATACACTTTTCAGTTCATAATTTTTGACTTTCGAGGCCAATTCTGAATATAGCTGGAATGCGATTTCTTCTTTTTTTATCGCTACAATGAGAGCATCAGAATAATCGATATCAATTAGCGAATCCTGGTCTATGTCGGCCTCGTCAGGTGTGATTATGGTTATTTCGGTTGAAATAGGGCTGGTTTTTCCAATGTTGAGCAACTCAAACTGGAGCTTTTGTTTATGTTGTAATTCTTCGGCGGCAAAATCATGCAAGACTTTTTTAATCTGCGGATTTCGAATCTTTCCCGCCAAGTCTATGTACATCTTTAAAGCGTCTTCCTCACGCTCGATAGCGTATGAAATAATGTCTTCAATGTCATTGAATTTCGGCATAAAATTCCCTCGAGCTGATTATATCATTTTATTGTTGATATTCCTAGAGCAAAAATAAAATTACCGTACAAGATAAGGCCTATATATAATTAGATCACAAGAACTTTATAGCCATAAACCCGCCAATGAGCAAAAGCACGAACGCTAACGTCAGCAAATTGAAATATTTTTCTACAAACGGGCGCATCGCCTCACCTTTCCAGCCGAACAGGCCTGCGACAAGAAAGAATCTGGCAGATCTGCTTAACGCTGATGCGATAATGAAGATAAGAAAATTGATTTTAAAGACACCAGCGGTAATCGTTATGACTTTGTATGGCAAGGGAGTAAATCCTGCAACAGCAACGGTTATCCAGTCCCACTTGGCATATAATGCCCCGACTGTCGAAAAAGGGTTAATCTCGACGGAGTTGACATCCTTGGATTCATATGAGAACTGCTTCCCGTCAGATGATGTTATAATCAGCGGATATTTCGGGAATGGTTTCATTCCTTCTGTCTTGATAGAGTTACTTCGTATTTCTCCTGTGATGGTGTTTCCGTAGTTGGTTTGTATTTTGTCCCACTGAAAGCCGGGCACATGATTGTGGAAAAATCCGCCGACGTAAGCCCACAGGAACAGCCCTATCATATACCCTGCGATTCCGCCAAGCACCGATGCTATCGAGCATAGAAGAGCGAACCGAAACCATTTTTTCGGGGCACCAAGTGTCAGCGGAGCAAGCAACACATCCGGCGGCACGGGGAAAAAGCTCGACTCAGCAAAACTAAGCACAAATAGCGCTATGGCCCCGTGCTTTGTATCCGCAAAATGTATAACCCAGTTATAAAGATGTCTATGCCAGTGCCACCAAGGCACTTTAGGTTTCTCGATATGTGTCTGCATCAAAAGTTCCGTAAAATTAAATCTGTTAGTTGTTAATAATCTAATGTTAACGTGATTGCAACCATTATCAGATCGCAAATCTATTTTTTACCGCAGCTTTTCCTGTTTTCGCAGGATCGCACCGATAATTATCTGTCCTGAAGTTTTGAGTAGGTTCAGGTCGTCTTCTGTCCATTGCCGAAACTGCATTGTCGAACCGAGGCCTAAGAAGCCTATCACAGAATCTTTGTATATCAGGGGCACATCTACGAAAGATTTAATGTTCTGTGATTCGAGTACCCGTTTTTCGAAGCTGGCAAATTCTGGCAGGTCGTCAATTGACGAAACTATAACTGGCTGCCTACTGGCTATTTTCGACATCCACCAGGGCATTGACGAAGTACTTAGATTTTGCAGGAAATGTTTCTGGGTTTTGGCGAATTTATTGTGCCAAAGATGTGTCATACTGAAATCCTTGTGGTTGTTATCGAAAAGAAAGACGTATGCAGAATCGGTATGCGCGAAATTTGCAATCATCTCAAGGCCGCTTTCAATGGCATTGTCCACGTCCTGTGGTTCAGTATCGATGAAGCTTGCGGAAATATCGGATATAAGGTCTTCAAAATTGAGACGGTTTATAAATGCTTTTTCGTAATTATTGCGTTCTATCTCGGCTGCGGTTCGTGACGCGAAAAGCTCAAGGATATCCTCAATGAAGTGTGTAGATGTCAGAGGTTTTCTGTAAAGAATTGCGATTATGCCCAGTGGTGCACTGAAAGAATCAAACAGCGGTGCGCCGACATACGCCTCTATGCCTTTTGCTTTCAAAATGGTGTCATCGGGGAACTGCTCAACTACGTTCGATTTATAGCAGCAAATCTTTTTGCCGATAACATTCAGACATGGTGTTCCTTTAAGCGAGTACTCGAAATTATCGGAAAGTTTGCCGTCCTCGAAAACCGAGATAGTCTGTATTTTGTCGTTTTTCATTTGCATAAACTGGCCCACTAAAACGATGTCCGCTTCGAGTGTATTGGCAAGTTGAGTAACAAGTGAATCAAAGAACTGCTTACCGAATTTGGCGGCAGTGAATTTCAGAAAACTGTGCAACGCAAGGTCGATTTTTTTCCGTTTGTCTATGTCATGTATGCTTATTCGCACGCCTTGATTATGGCTGTCGAGATCGTATATCTGTTGGCTGCATAGTGAAACCCAGTTTACTGTTCCGTCTTTTTTGATGATTCGGAATTCCAGTCCGTCGCAGATGTCACCTTTTATTGATATGTTTGTGGCCATCTGTACCATATCAGCATCTTCAGGATACGCGATGCAAGCAGGGTAATTTTTCATCCTCATACATTCGTCGACGCTATAGCCGGTGATTCTTTCAACACCTGGGTTGACCCACAGAACTGTTCCGCCATTGCTTATCCATGTTTCCCAATTATAAGTGTAATTTGCGATGTTGCGAAATCGTTGTTCACTTAGCCGAAGTGAGAATTGTGCTTTCTTCTGTTGCGTAATATCCAGTGCTGTAAATGTTACGCCTTGGGCATGGTTTTTTGTGTCCAGCGGCGTAGAACTCAGTAAGACATCTATGATCCTGCCGTCTTTACACCGCCATTTTGTTTCGATGCTTCCGGTGCCGAATTTTTTTATCAAATCATATTTAATTTTGCCGACGCGCTGGAATTCTTCATCGGATGGATAGAGTATCCTTGAACTTTGCCCAAGCAACTCTTCTTTGGCATAGCCGGTCATTTTGCATAACAGGTCATTTGCTTCGACGATGAATCTGTTTGAGACCATTCCTATTCCGACGGGTGCAGCTTTGAAGATGCTTTCGATTTCCGCCTGTGATTTTCTCAGCTGGGTGATATCGACTATCGCGAAGGTTATTCCTGCATCAGGGTTTTTAGCATCCAAAGGCGAGAGATTGATGATTACATTGATAATTTTTCCGTCTTTTCGTTTGAATTTTGTTTCTATACTTCCGGTGCCGAATTTCCGCATAAGGTCGTAGACGATTTCTCCGACTCTTATATATTCTTCCTCTGTTTCGTAGAGCATCCTAGTGTTTTGGCCGACGATTTCGTTTCTTTCGTAGCCAAGTATTTCGCAGTATTTATCGTTGACTTCGATGTTGACCCTATTTGTGACAAGCCCCAGACCGATTGGTGCAGCCTTGAAGATGCTTTCGATTTTTGCCTGTGATTGTCTCAACTGGGTGATATCGATTACCGCGAAGACTGTTCCCATATCAGGGTTTTTGGCATCCACCGGCGTTAGGTTGAGAATTACATTGATGATTTTTCCATCTTTGCGTTTGAATTTTGTTTCTATGCTTCCGGTGCCGAATTTCCGCACAAGGTCGTAGACGATTTCTCCGACTCTTATGTATTCTTCCTCTGTTTCATAGAACATTCGCACGCTATGGCCGACCATTTCGTTTCTTTCGTAGCCGAGCATTTCGCAGTATTTATCGTTGACTTCAAGTTCGATCCTGTTTGCGACAATCCCCAGACCGATTGGTGCAGTCTTGAAGATGCTTTCGATTTCCGCCTGTGATTTTCTTAGCTGGGTGATATCGATTACCGCGAAAGTTATTCCCGCTTCAGGTTTTTTGGCATCTACAGGTGTAAGATGGAAGATCACGTTGATGAATTTTCCATCTTTTCGTTTGAATTTTGTTTCTACGCTTCCGGTGCCGAATTTCCGCACAAGGTCGTAAACGATTTCTCCGACTCTTACGTATTCTTCTTCTGTTTCGTAGAGCAGCCGTGTATTTTGGCCGATGATTTCGTTTCTTTCATAGCCAAGCATTTCGCAGATCATGTCATTTACTTCGATTACGCGCCTGTTCGTGATAAGCCCAAGCCCGATAGGTGCAGCCGAATACAGGCTTTTTATCCTTGCGATTGCTTGCTTAAGCTGTTCCTGCGTCTGATTTTGAATATCCTTGCCCATATTACAACCTCATTTGTCGCCATTAAGCAGTAAACACGTCATTTGGCAGGCATCTTATGCCGATGTTTCTATTTTAATGTTACCAGATTTTTGACAGGATGTCCACCCTTTAAGAAAGTTTTAATTCGGAGCTTGATTTGCGGCAATAAATAAACGGGCTAATGATTTTACAACCGGATAGAAACCAGTTGTAGTGACAGTTCGCGAACTGCCCGAAAAATACCGGAATCACAGGCGGTTCCCGAACCGCCCCTACGAACAAAAACTCACCCTTTTCAAAAAGATGAAAAGTGTGCTACGCAGACTGCAGTGTATAAAATTAGAAAGAGGGCACTGGTTGACTCAATTTAAATGTATTTCAAAATTACCATCTAATTCAAACTTTAAATTTGGTTCTTGGTAAGTAAGTATTGCTTCAAATTTTCCGTGAAAAACTAAGCCTTGCAAATAACCAGAAGCTTTTGTCTGTGTTTGTACATTAATGTTTATGGGAAGAGAAACCTCTTGCCATGTTTCAAGATTTAACATCATCACTCCTTGTGGAAGGATATGATTACTATTTGATGCAAACACAGTTGGCCTTGCATCATCTACTGAAATAGCACTGCTTTCACTAAGCAAAAACATTTTATCCAAGCCAAGTTTTTCATTTAAACTCTGAAGTTGTTTAATTGGAACATCAACATGAATATATGCCTCCAATTTTCCATAATCATTTCGTTTTACATATCCCCCCGTAACAGACATCTTTAAACTATTTAATGGTTTTGAATTTAAAGTATTGCTTTCATAAGTAATAAAACCTTTTGCTATTTCTGCTGTTGATCCTAATCCAGGACCAAGTGGTGAATTAAGATTATTTTTGGGTTCGGATAACAGACCAATTCTTATCTTTATTGCTTTTTCAATCTCATCTGTTATTTTAGGAACTTTTTCAAGTAATTCATCTGCCTCATCATGTAGTCTATCATCAAATTCTTTGGTACTCAAAGCCTTATTAACTTTTGCAATATAGCCTCGGCATTGACCAAGAAGTTCTTTGGTTATATTACTAACCTTGTCACAGTAAAAAGGACGATTTTCTTGAAATAATTGATTGGCTGTATTGAAAGCATTAGTAGCAATTTCAGCCCTTTCTTTATAAACATCATAACATGACGCTTCTGCTGGCAATCTATCGAGAGATGGTGTAATAATTATTGAAGATTTAAGTTTAGTAAGTGTTTTCCATAGTTCACCATAAGATTGCAATTCTTTCTCTAAAGTAGCATAATATTCACTGCTATTCTTGTTATCTGAAAGCTCAATTGGTAGTTTTAGATTTTTCATTGGCAAATTTTTAAGTTCAGACGCAAACTTCTTACTCTGATCCGTGCCAATAGTATCTAATTTACTATTAAATGCCTTTAACATTTCCCTCACTATATCTTCACTGATACCAGTATGGATATCTCCTCCAGCAATGTTATTCTTGTTTCCAATGTTACGAGCAGAAACACCATTGTTTTTTCTAAAAAAGAACATTTTTAATAATCCGCCAATTATTAGTACAACTGTACTAAATATTGTTGTTTGCCAAGCTATATCGAGACTTTTGTACCATTCCATCATTAGAGCCTCCTATGGTAAATACGTAATTATCATTTAAAAAACCGCATGGGCAACTAGTACTCATGCGGTTTAGGTATATATTTGATTTTTATTTATTGTTCTATGAGCATCCCATGGAGTTGCCGCAGTTGAAGCATTTGTAGCATGTTCCGTTGCGGACGGTGATCGAGCCGCAGATGTCGCAGGCAGGAGCATCGTCCTGGAAATGTTCAAACTGGGCATTAAACTGGTTCATAACTTTATTTTCGCCCTGAGTTTCCATCGCAGTACCAACCATTGCTACCGCACGGTCAGCGGCTGACTCGCTGAAACGGTCAGACTTTGGCATTTCCAGCCGAACCGTTACTGCCTTGGTTGAGGCGGCTGGTTTGTGTTCGGTTTTTTCAGCAGACTTTTTTGCAACGGCAGTTTCTGCTTTTTCAGTTTTGTTCTGCCGAATCGGGGTGTTCTTCTCGGCATAGCCCGGTATGAACTGGCAGCCCATCCAGCAGAAGATGTAGTCGATAAGGCTCTTTGCGAACGGTATGTCTTTGTTCGAGGTCATTCCGGACGGCTCAAATCTTGCGTGGCGGAATTTATCGACGAGCGTGATTAGCGGCACGCCGTACTGGAGAGACATAGAAACGCATGTTCCGACGACATCCATTAAGCCGCCGACAGTTGAGCCTTCTTTGGCCATAGTGATAAATAATTCGCCTGGCTGGCCGTCATCAAAAAGTCCTACCGTCAAATAGCCTTCGTGACCCGCGACGGAGAATTTGTGCGTGATGCTGTTTCTTGTTTCCGCAAGCCTTTTACGATACGGACGGGCAGGAGCGGTTTCAGTTTTTTTCTTCTTTTCGTCTTCCTGCTTTTTGGTGTTTACCGGCTGAACCAATTTTGAGCCGTCGCGATAAATGGCAACAGCTTTCAGTCCCATACGCCAGCCTTCCATAAATGTATGCTCAATCTCTTCGACGGAGCTTTCTTTTGGCATATTGATAGTTTTGCTGATAGCGCCGCTGATGAAAGGCTGAACGGCGACCATCATCTTGAGGTGGCCCATATAATGTATGCTTCGCGAACCCTTGACGGATTTGAATGCACAATCGAAAACGGGCAGATGGTCTTTGTTTATTGTTTCGCTTAGCTCGATTGTCTCATCGCGGTCGATGTCGGCAATAATCAGTTTTATTTCTTCCTCATTGTAGCCAAGTCTTCTCAATGCCATAGGAACTGTCTGGTTGACAAGTTTGAGCATTCCGCCGCCTGCGAGCAGTTTGTATTTTACAAGTGCGATGTCCGGCTCGACGCCTGTTGTGTCGCAGTCCATCATAAATCCAATGGTTCCGGTCGGTGCAAGAACTGTTACCTGTGCGTTTCGGTATCCTGATTTTGTACCGTCATTGTATGCCATATCCCACGCATCTTTTGCCGCAGAGAGCAGATAATCGGGGCAATGTACCTGCGGGATGTTGTACGCATGCTCGCGGTGCATACTGATGACGTTGAGCATTTCTTTTTCGTTTTTCTTGTATTCCTTGAATGTGCCTTTTACGCGGGCAAGCTCGGAACTGACGGAATAAGCAGTGCCGGTCATTATTGCTGTAATTGCTCCCGCCATAGCACGGGCATCATCGCTGTCATAAGGCATTGCAAGGCTCATCATCAGGCAACCCAGGTTCGCATAGCCAAGGCCCAAAGGTCTGAATAGATGGCTGTTTTCGGTAATCAATGGCTCAGGATAGCTGCCATTATCAATAAGGATTTCCTGTGCGATAATGAAGATGCGTACAGCCTTTTTGAAATTTTCTATGTCGAACGTGCCGTCTTCGAATCTGAATTTCATCAGGTTAAGCGATGCCAGATTGCATGCGGAATTGTTTATAAACATATATTCGCTGCATGGGTTGGATGCGTTAATCGGGCCGGAATTCGGGCAGGTATGCCATTTGTTGATTGTTGAATGATATTGAACGCCGGGGTCGCCGCAAACGCGTGTGCCTTCGGCGATAAGTCGCATGAGATCTTTTGCGGAATGTTTTTCGCAGTTGTTGCCGGAGGTAACTTCTTTTGTCCACCAGTCGGCATCTTTTTCGACAGCGTTCATAAAATCGTCGGTAAGACGAACGGAGAGATTTGAGTTCTGGAACATTACGCTGTTGTATGCCTCATTATTGAGGTCTCCGCCGTAGCCTGCCTCGATGAGCGCCCATGCTTTTTTCTCTTCCTCAGTTTTGCAGGTGATAAATTCCTTTATATCAGGATGGTTAATCATCAGTGACTGCATCTTGGCTGCTCGGCGAGTTTTTCCGCCGGATTTGACAACCGCGGCAATCTGGTCAAAAACTCTCATAAAGCTCAGCGGGCCACTTGGTTTTCCGCCGCCGGAGAGTTTTTCCTTGCTGCTGCGAAGTGTTGATAGGTCTGTGCCGGTGCCGGAGCCGTGCTTGAACAGCATAGCTTCACTTTTGGCAAGACGCATTATGTCTTCCATAGAGTCTTTTACGCCCTGAATGAAACAGGCCGATGCCTGCGGGTATTCGTAGCTGCCCTTGCAGGGTACGGCTTTTTGTGAGGCTTCGTCCCAATGGAAATTATGTTCGCTGCCGGGAATGCCGTAAACATCGTGTATGCCGACGTTAAACCAGACCGGCGAGTTGAATGAGCCGTACTGATTAACGCAAAGGAATGTCAGTTCGTTGTAGAATATCTCTGCATCCTGTTTTGTGGCGAAGTAGCCGTCGCGCAGGCCTCGGTCAGCGATTGAGCGACAGACGCGGTGGATAAGCTGTTTGACGGAATGCTCGCGCGTGCCGGTGTCGGCATCGCCGTAGAAATATTTACTGACGACAACTTTTGTTGCAAGCGGAGTCCATGAAGCGGGAACTTCTATGTCCTTTTGCTCAAAGATCGCTCTGCCGGTGTCGTCGCTGATTTTCGCATCGCGTTTTTCCCACTCAATCTCATTAAACGGGTGAACGCCCTCGGTTGAAAAAACTCTGTCAACTTTTAATCCCATATATTTGGCCGAAGAGTTATCTTCCCAAGAGGAAATATTAAAATTTTCAGACTTAGAATAATCATTATTCATTATGTACCTCCCTGTATAAAGTTACACTATATATTGTATGCCGATGGAACACTTCCACCACATTATGTGTTATCGGCATTAAGTATATACGGTTTAAAAATAAAAAAAACCATAAAATATTAAAAAAAAAAACGCCGATGACATTACCTGTTGCAATTTATAAACTTAAGGCGATAAAAAAAACTTCTTCATAATTTTATAGTCCGATAACTGAAAATGGAAGCGAAAATTCAGATGAAACGGGTATTTTTGTTAAGTCTTTGATTGGCAATGCTTTGCCGTAAAAGATTTAAGGTGCGTCGACATATCCCCAGTTACCCTGTTCATCGAGGGTTAGTGTACGTCTATTGAAGTGTTCTGCTCCTTTTGTGGTTGAAGTTACCTTGATTGTTATTAGAAAATCATTATGGCCCATAAATAGTATAGAATATGAGTCGTTTTTGAAATAGTATCCGTCAAGGTCTTTAGAGGTAAAGCCGAGTTCATATATCGATACGTCTTTCCAGCCCGCCCAGCTAGGCCCTTTTTCGCTACAAAAAATCTGGGCATTCTGTTTTATCTGTGCTGCGGCAAGCCTGGCTTCTGTCCAAATAGCAGATTCGACAGCCCTGGCTACTCGGGGTACCATAACGCACGCGGCGATAACTATTACCATAGCGATGATGACCATTTGTTCAATCAGGATAGCTTTTGGTTTATTCACCCCAAATTTTCCCCTTTTCTCAAAATTAGACCTTTCTAATTTCAGTTCTTGATTTTTGCTTATCTTCAACAACTGGTAGTTATATCGGCAATTTTACGGCAACAATTAACGGAGTTTGTATGGATTAATTCCCTTTTTAGGATGAATTTGGGGCGAAATTGGGTAATCGGGCTATTTTGCGAGGTGGTCGTAGCCTTTGTTGACGATTTCTATGCGGTTGCCATCTTTATTCAGCCATACGCCCGTACCAGATTCGATTTTGCCGACAGCGGTGATTGGGGTTTCCATATCCCAGCTGGCGGCGAGCTTTTTGTATTCGGATTCCGACAGGGTGAAAAGCAATTCGAAATCTTCGCCGTCGCTTAGTGCGGCATCGAGTGGGTCATTGGTTTTTAATGCGTCATTTGAGATGGGGATTTTTTTAGCTATCACAACGGCACTGGCACTGCTTGCTCTGCAAATTCTTGCAAGATCAATGCCGAGACCGTCGGTTATATCCATCATTGAATTGATTTTTGCAAGTTCGGTTAATCGCAGGGCCTCGCGGACTCTGGGTATAAAATCCAGATGCTTGCTTTTGAGTGAGCCGCCGAGTGAGCCGGTTACGCAGATTATGTCGCCGGGTTTTGCGCCGTTTCGTCGAACGGGTTTGCTGTTGCCGACGGTGCTTAGCATTGTTACCGAGATTGCAAATTTGCCGTCCCAGCTTGTGATGTCGCCGCCGATGAGTTGGCAGCCGAACATTTTGCCTGCGCGGATAATGCCAGCGTGCATTTCTTTTAGTTTTTCGCCGTTGAATCCTCTTGGAAGTGCGACCGAGACTACCGCACACAGGGGAACCGTCGCCATAGCGGCGCAATCGCTGATGCTGGCGGCCATAGCTTTGTAGCCCGCCTGTTCGATGCCGCATTTTTCAAGCTGGAAATGTGAGCCGTCAAGCAGCATATCGGTAGTTATCAAAACCGATTTGTCGGCAAAGCCATCAAGCGAAACCTGCGCCATATCGTCGCCGATACCTATCGGAAAACGCTTAGCGTCAAGATTGCTCTGCTGTGCAAACCAGCCTGTTATGTTATCTTCGTTGTTTGGCATAAAGTGACAAAACCTAACGATATGTCATTCCCGCGAAGGCGGGAATCCAGTTTCTATATAATTGTTGCTCTAATCCTGTTTAAAAGTTGTTTATATAAACTTTCTGGTGTATCGTAAACAATATGATTATATTGTCTTGTGTCAAAGTGTAAATTATCAACGTCTTTTTTATTTACAGTAAAAATAACTTCTCTGCCAAGACCGTGTGCAAAGCCAGCCTCAAAATATACTCCGCCTCTTTGCCCTGTAAAATCAGCAATTAAAAATTTACTGCGTCTTATCTCTGCAATAATTTCATCGCAAATTTTGCCATTGAAATTTTTACTATTTATCTTGAATGGGTTGTATCCTGCTTCTTTTATTGCTTTGTAGATGCCATTATCATAAAAATCATCCATAAAATTATTAAACCACATTGCTACAAAGGCCTGTTTGCTTTCGATGTTAGTAGTTTTTAATTTTTCAATTGTTTCCCAGCCTTTTGATTTAATAACTATCGTATAATTTGCGTCCGTGTCACCGTTAAAACTAATTAATCCATTCTCAGATAATTCGTTTAGAATAGTATGGCATCCGCTTAAATCATCGGTAAATAAATTAAGTTGAATTTGTTTGCCGTTTAACGATATCTCACTAAAAGGTTGTGATGTTAATCTGTCTAAATTTAGCAACGTCCTATCAAGTAATTCACTTGCATTTTTTGGGAAGCTGTCCAGAAGTTCTTTTTCCGAATATGTAGATAGGCCACGGAATCTATGTTCCAAGTTATCAGAAAATACAATCCCTTCAAGCTTCTTAAGCTTTCTTTCATTTAAGACACAAGCTATTTTAAACTTTTTAACCTCGTCTTTGAACACATCTAAAGTTTCAATATCAAGCGAATCAACAATGACATATTTTCCGCAAAACTTACAGTCATATTGATTATCATCGCGATCTGAGGGAAACACACATGTAGCATCACTTCCACAAAAAAGGCATTTATTTTTTTCTTCCATATATAACCCCAAATTTTAAATAAAATCCGTGTTCATTCGCGTCTGATTTAAATTTTCGCCAGTTTCTTTTTCCAGAATGTGATTTGTTTCTTGGCTTGTTTGACTCCGCCTGCGCCTTCGGTGGCGTATTTTTTGATTATGCCAGCTGCGCCGAGATAGCTATATACATCCTTATCAATCACGTTTGAGAATTTTTTGAATTCTTCAATACTCAAATCCGCAAGCTTTTTGCCAGCCTTTTCGCACGCCGCTACTGCTGCGCCGACAATGCCGTGGCCCTGACGAAACGGCATACCTTTGCTTACCAGATATTCAGCAAGGGCGGTCGCATCAAGAAAACCGTTATCCATGCCAGCGGCAATCTTTTCTGCTTTGAATTCCATATTCGATACTATCGCGGCGGCCATCTCCAGCGATGCCGAAACCGTATCAGCCGAGCGGAACACATGGAGTTTGTCTTCCTGCATATCGCGGTTATATGTCGATGGTTGGCCCTTTAGCATTGTGAGCATCGCGGTAAGGCAGCCGATAACGCCAGCAGATTTGCCGCGTATCAGTTCGAGCATATCTGGGTTGCGCTTTTGCGGCATCATACTTGACGATGTGCAGTATTTGTCTGCGACTCGTATAAAATCGAATTCGTTGGTCGAAAAGATTATGAAATCCTCCGCCAGCCTTGACAGGTGCGTGGCGATAAGCGAACAATCGAAAATAAATTCCGCGCAGAAATCCCTGTCGCTCATGCCATCGAGGCTATTGTTCATTATGCCGTCAAAGCCGAGGCGCTTTGCGGTGTTGTTTCTGTCGAGCGGCAAAGTTGAGCCTGCTACGGCTCCGCAACCTAAAGGCGAAACATTCATAATCGCCGAGCAATTACTCAGCCTGCAATGATCCCTTGCGAGCATCTCGACAAAGCTGAGCAGATAACTTGCGATGGTTACAGGCTGGGCACGTTGAAGGTGCGTATAGGCGGGCATTACGTCGTCGGTGTATTTTTCCGCAAGAGCGACGAATGCTTTTTGCAGGTTGGCGATTTTGCCTTGCAGGCTGGCGATCTCATCACGCATCCAAAGACGCATGTCTGTTGCTACCTGGTCATTACGGCTTCGGCCAGTGTGGAGCTTTTTGCCTGCGTCGCCGATTTTGGCGGTAAGGGCGGCTTCTATGGCCATATGAATATCTTCATAGACTATATCGAACCGGAACTTGCCTGCTTCGATTTCTTCTGCTACTTCCAACAGACCTTTTTTGATCTGGTCAGCTTCTTTTTTCGTAATCAGCCCGACATCGGCAAGCATCGCTGAATGGGCGATTGAGCCTACGATATCATATTTATAGAGTCTTTTATCATACGACAGCGATTCAACGAAATTCATCGCTAATTCGTCCGGCGAGCCGGCAAGCCTGTGTTCCCAGCTTTTATTTTTTTTTGCCATATTGGAATCCTTTTAATTTGCCCTTATGATACGAAAAACCTTGGAAATAACAAGGATATTGTGCTATTTTGTTCCGACTTTGGCGGCCCGTCGTCTGCTGTAATATTTTACCGTCATAAAATGTATAAATCTTTTCGGCAGCCATTTCGACATCAGCACGATGAATTTATATTTTGCTCCCGGTATCGAGTACACTTTATTTTTTTCAAGGTCTTTGAGGCTTTGCGATACGATAAACTGGGCGGTCATAAATTTTTTGAAGCACGGGTCTTTCGGGTCATAGCCGAGTTTCTTGTGGAAATCCGACAGTGTAAAGCCGGGACAAAGCGCCTGCACTTTTATTGGGGTATCCTTTAGCTCCAGATGCAGTACCTCGGAAAACGTGTTCAGGAACGCTTTAGTCGAGCAGTACAGCGCGCTCCTTGGTGCGGCGAAGAACCCTGCAACCGATGCGACGTTGATGATGTATCCTTTGCCGTGGCGAAGCATATTCGGTATCGCGGCGTGGGTCAGTGCCAGCGTTGCGGTAAGATGCACATTGAGCAGGTTAATCTGCCCCTGCAAATCTTCGATGTGGAAATTTTCACGGGTGGTATAGCCTGCGTTGTTGACGAGCATTTCGAGATTTTCGGTTTGTTCGACTATTTTGGTAAGGCGGTCAAGTTCTGCTCTGCTGGCAAGTTCGGCGATTTCGATGCGGACGCTGACGGCGTATTTATCGGAGATTTCCCTTGCAAGTTCTTCGAGAAGCTCCCGTCTCCTGCCGTGAATTATCAGGTTATATCCCTTGGCGGCGAGTTCCCGTGCAAATTCGGCACCGATGCCTGACGATGCTCCGGTTATTAAAGCGGTTTTCTGGTCGTTCATAATATACCTCGAAATTGATGAAATATTTGCTGTGTGTGGAAATTCTATAGTTTTTGGCTGTTTCCCGCAAATGATTTCTGCTATATTTACGGCAATAGAATTTAATGAGTTTTCTTACGGAGTTTTAGAATGAACGATAAGCAGGCGATAGGGAAAATTAAATCTGCGGCAGAAGATGCCGGTTTCAATATTGACGGATGCAGAATCAGGCGTACTTCGTCGCGGTTTTGTCTTGGCGTTGAACATGGCGATTATAACGGCACGGAGCTTTTTGGTGTCGGCACCGATAGGTTTATCTGGTTTGCATATAAGCCCAACGGCATGAAAAAAAACAGGCTTTTCAGTGTTAATTTTCCGGATGATGGAATGGTCCAATATGAAACAGGGAACGTGCCAAAGCCTCAGTCGAAAGCGATGGCTCATTCGTGGGCAAGGTTTGCTTGCGGCGTTAATTATATTCTGAGCAAATCGGGCTATAATATCAAAACTGGTATTGACGGAGTTATATACGGCAATATTCCAGGCGGCGGAATGAGCAGGAGCGCGTCGCTGACATTGAATCTTATACTTTCGATACTTGATGCCAACGGCATTGAGGAAAAAAATCAGTTTAAGATTGTTGATATGGCTCAGGCGGTCGAGAACGAATATATAGGCTCGCCTTGCGGCCAGCTTGATCAGATAATGATACTTTTTGCCAGAGAAGGAATGGGCACACATTATAATCCCAAAAACAGAACTATTAATTATGTTCCGCTTGGCGATGGAGGCCAAGATTTGCGGATAGTTGTGATGGATACCGGTACTAATCGTCCTGGCCTTGATAAGTCAACGTACAAAATCAGAAGATCGCAATGTCAGGAGATTGTGTCGCTGGCTCAAAAGGCAGGATTTGATATTTCATGCCTAGCGGATGTGAAAACTCCAAAGCTGTATGATGAAATTGCCTCGGCGTTCAAAGATGAACATCCTGAATTGTGTGGCCTGCTTGCGTACATATATAAGTCGCAGAACAGATTTTATGAAATGATGGATGCCTGGAAAGCTGGCGATATAGCGACTATCGGCAGGATATTTCGTGCCGACGGGTTAGGGCTTCGTGATGAATACAAAATTTCCGGACCTGAGCTTGAAACGATGTGTGATATAGTAAGAACTGTTCCCGGCGTATTGGGCGAAAGAATGCTCGGCGGCGGCGATAAAGGTGCAGCAGGAGCATTGGTGCTGTCTGAAAGCGTTGATAGCGTTAAAAAAGCTGTTGATATGGCGTACCCGTTGAGCAGGCCTGACTATGCGGATAAGTACGCTGTACACATATGCAAAATAGTTGATGGCGTTAAGGTTTTTGACGGATTATTATAGACTGGATTAAAATGGAAAAATACGCTAAGGAAATCGAAAGAAAGTTTCTGGTCGATAAGCAGCTGTGGTCGCCGCATGCTAAAGGCGGGCTTGTATGCAGGCAGGGGTATATTTTATCTGACGGCGATAAACTTTTGCGGGTGCGGATAATTGGGGGCAAGGCATATCTGACCTTCAAAGCCAAAGGACAGGGAATAGCCAGAGTTGAATATGAATACCCAATACCTGTTGAAGATGCCGCTGTGATGCTTGATAAATTTTGTGATGGTGCCTTAGTGGAAAAGGTTCGCTATGAGTTCGAAATTGCTGGAATGAAATGGTGTGTCGATGTCTTTGCCGGTGCTAATGAGGGGCTGATACTGGCAGAGATTGAGCTTGATGACGAAAATCAACAGTTTGAAAAGCCGATATGGATAACAGAAGAGGTAACCGCTGACCCAAGGTATCTTAATGTTAATCTTGCCAAAAAGATGAAATGAAATTTTGGCATAAGCATCTGCAATCGCAATTATCGTGCACGTCTGCTTCTTCTTGCGGAAGGGGTTGGCTTAGGTGCTGGCGCGGGAGTGGGAGTTACGGCTTCCTGCGGTGGTTGGTTGGCTTCAATTTTTTGTGTTTCGGTGGCTTCTTTTTGCAATTGCTCCACAAGTTCAGACATATCGCCGAGTTGTGCAGCCTCTTCTTTTGTCATACCCATTGATTCAGGGTCATTGGCGAGTTGTGTTATAAAATCGATATTTTCCTTAATCATTTCAGTTGTCGTCTTGGGTGTTTCTATTGCTGGCTCTGGTGTTGCTGGAGTAGCGATAGTTGAGGCACCAGTTGCGGGATAGGTGGGTGCCGGCAGTGAGGACGTTTTGTAAGGATTAACTTTTTGGGTTGTATAAGGATTGTTTGGATCGCCCTTTAGGAGAGAAATTTTCTGTTTAGGGGGAACTTGCATTTCATATTTTTTTGTTCCATCATTGATGATAATCCGGTCTCCAAGAATCTGATCGATTGTCTGATGGCCGATCTTGTCATTTTGGCGATACCATCTCATGCCTTTGGCGGTAGTATCAAGCAGTGCCAGCGAATACTGCGGGTTGCCTGATACAACGGTTCCTGCCAATTTGAAAGCTGTACTCGGCGGAGCCTGCTGTATTTCAGTGCTGGGAAGCGATGGTGCAACACTTACTGGCGGCGGCGGTGGCGGCGGCGGATCAATGCGCAAGGCAAAAGCTTCTGCCTGTGCAACGAGCGGCGAATCTGGCGATTCATTCGATTTCGGACTTGTCGCAGAAGCTATGAACTTCTCCACCTCGCCTTTGGTGCTGAAAAACTCTTCAACTTTGGTATCGCGCTGAAATGAAAAAAATATCACCATCGCAAAAACACCCAAAGCCAGAGCGCTAACGAGAAAAACCGCTATTTTTAATGTTTTTACCATATCGTTTTTAAGTCGGAAAACAATGTCTTACTATTAATATGACAATCGATCTGCCAAAAGGTTCCATTTATTTTTTGGTGAACCACTGCTGGCACCTGACGGTAAGTTTGGGGCCATCCTTAACCTTAATATAAAGTTCGTCAGAGTGGAATTTTTTGCTGGATGCAGCCTCTTTGGGGCCGTTAAGCTCGATGTCAATTTTGCAGCGGTTGCCGTGCAATTCTTTGTTTACAATCTTGACGGTATCCTTCTGGGATGTGATCGACTCTATCGCAATGGTATTTGTGTAGTTGCTGGTTATCCACAGCGTACGTTGATAAGGCTTGCCGGGATCGGCTTTTGTCTGGATAATGGCCTGTGGGCTGACAACGTATTCTTCCGGTGCGGTGTACCGTAACATAATCGATGAACAGTCAGGATGTGATAGATTAATAATGAAAGTGCCAGTGAGATTTTTTTTGAGTTTTTCAATGTCAAAGGTCGGATTCAGCGTAATTGTTGCGGCTTTTTTGTCTTTGTCAAAATCAAATGTTGCAACATTTGCGGATTCGTCTATTGAAACTACTGAAAATTCTTTGTTGTCGAGGCTTTTAAGAATTACAGGAACGGCGCCGGCATTGGGTTTGTTGATTGCCAGGTCAAGGACTTCAGGCTCGATTTTGACTTTGAATATAACGGAGCATTTGATTTGCATTTCGTATTTTTCAGATTCCGGGTCATTGCTGTAGATATAAAGGTTTTTGGTAACCGGACCCGCTGATTTTGGGGCTGTAAATTTGACATCTATTTTTCCCGATTCGCCGGGCAGATATTCCATTTTTTCCATCGTCGGGACGGTGCAGCCGCAAGGAGCGTGAACCCTTGAAATTTTTAAAACGCCGTCACCTTCATTTTTGAACTCATAAGCGAGATCATGTTTTGTGCCGGGGCCTACCTCGCCAAGGTCGTGGGTGAGGCTTTTTAAGACCAAACGCGGCTTGCCGGAATCAGATTTGGGTGCGGTTTCAGCAGGAGAGTTAGTGTCGGTACTAGAGTATGCTATGGAAAAAGCAATCAATAATAACGATAAAGAAAGTTTGAACAAAGACTTACGGTTTTCCATTTTTATATTCCTTAAACGAATTAAATTAAACCTACATCATAAATTGTCGGCGTTTCAGCGTCAAGTCTTTACAGATACGAGGTAAATATTTATATGTTCTGGGGTTAGAGATGATTTAAAAAAGTTTTACCTTTCTGTTTCTTTGTATAGGATGTTGTGATTTTTTTAGGTTTTATGTTGATTTACCCATCTTGCCGATATAAGGTTAGAATTGGTGTAATTTGACATTAATATTTTAGGCAGGGAAAAAATATGGATTTTGCGGTTATTATGGCTGGCGGTACTGGTAAGCGTTTGTGGCCATTGAGCAGGGAAACCAGACCAAAGCAGGTTTTAAAGATACTTAATGGGGAGACTTTGCTTAGGCAGTGCTACGAGAGGCTTTCGCCGATCTTCGATTCAAGAAATATCCTTGTTTTGACAAATGCGGGCTATTGCGACCTTGTCCGCGAGGCATTGCCGGAAGTGCCTTTTGGCAATGTGATTGCTGAGCCCGCAGTACGCGATACTATGGGAGCGATAGCTCTTGCAGCCGGGGTGCTGGATAAATTCAGCCCTCAGGCGACAATGGCGGTAGTTACCGCTGATCAGATAATTGAGCCTGCCGAGGTTCTTCAGGGGGCCATATCCGACGGGCTGACATTTGTTAACGCAAATCCGCAGTCCTTGGTTACATTTGGAATCAAGCCGAATTTCCCTAGTACCCAGCTTGGATACATTAAACTTGCAGATGCCTGCAAAGCAAAAGGATGTAAGAACAGTATTTGTCCAGTTGATTCATTTAAAGAAAAACCGGATGTTGAAACCGCCCAGAAATATGTCGATTCAGGCCAATATTACTGGAATTCTGGTATGTTCGTCTGGAAGGCGTCGAAAATTCTTGATCTTATATATAATAATGTTCCGCAAACTAAGCCGATTATCCATAAAATTCAGGCTTCGTGGCAGACCTCGGCACAGGAGCGAACTTTGCGCGAAGAATTTATCAAGCTTCCTAAAATTAGCATCGATTACGCAGTGATGGAAAAAGCTGCTGATGTTTATGCTATCCGGCTTGATTGCCGATGGCTCGATATGGGTTCGTTTGCGGCTTTGGCGGATATTATCAATTCCGACAAGAATAACAATATTGTTGTTGCAGGGTCAAGCGAGCTTCTCGACTGCAAAGACAGCATCTTTATTACCGAAGACAATAACCACCTTATTGCTGCGATAGGCTTAAAGAATATGATTGTCGCCCACAGTCCCGATGCGACCTTGGTATGTCCGCTTGACGATACTCAGCGAATAAAGGAGCTTTTGGCGATAATTGAGCAGAGAAAAGGCAACAGATACCTCTGATGCGGTATCTTGCTATAGATTATGGACTTAAGCGCACCGGCCTTGCGATATGCGATGCTGATGAGATAATATGTTCGCCTTTGGAGGTTATCGATAATCCGAAAAATCTTGTCGAGCGAATTGTTGAAACTATCAGATCATATCAGGTTGAAGCGTTGGTGATGGGTTTGCCTTATAATATGGACGGCACCGAGGGCGACCAAGCCAAGATCGTAAGAGTTTTTACTGAGCGGCTTAAATCGAAAATCGGGGATATGCCGATACATTTTCAGGATGAAAGGCTTTCCAGTTTCGATGCTGGCAGCAGACTTGAGGCAGGGGATTATACACGCGGGAAAAAGAAAAAACGCCTCGATGCGGTTGCGGCGGCGGCGATACTTGAGTCTTTTATTGAAGCCCAAAAAGGTGCCGAGTAAAAGTAAAACAAGGTCCATAATAATTCAAGACGTAAAATTTCTATTGCAAACTCGTGTGTTTTGCTTATAATCCTCTTTCTAAATTAACATTTAAACTCACAAAAGATAGGGAGTGTAATTACTATGTCAATGGTTTCTGAATGCGGAATAGACCTTTTTGCCGGCCAGTTGCCAGCTAAGGCAGAGCTTTACAAGCTTTGCAGCGTTGTAAATTCAGACGAATCCAACGGGATGAATTTTTTAGAGCAGGCCCAGGCTGCCGCCGGCAAGGGTAACAATCTTGCAGCAGGAATTGCTTTTGCTATGATAAATCAGAATGTTCGGGCTGTTGAGCAGCTCGAAAAGGCGAAAGACTGCCACGAAAAGTTCACATATATGGCTTGGGCACTTCGCAGGCTCGGCAATTTTGATGCGGCATTGAAGATGCTCGATAAGGCAGCTAAAGGTGCTGACGGCTTTGATATAGTTTTTGAAAAGGCGGCTGTTCTTAGGGATTCGGGCAAATATGACCTGGCTATGGAAGCTGTTAAGCAGGCGGCAACTCTTGAGAATGTAAGTGCTGATTATCATTATGAGCTTGGCAGGCTGCTCGAAGTTCAGGGGCAGTATGAGCAGGCCATCGGAAATTACGAAAAGGCAATTGAGCTTAATCCGGAACACAGCAAGGCGATGTTCCATCTTGCGTATTCAAGCGACCTGAGAGGTGATGAAGACGCAGCGATTGACTACTATAATCAGCTTATTGCCAATAAGCCTGCGTATGTCAGTGCTTTGCTGAATTTGGCTATACTATATGAAGACAGACAGCAGTTTGAAAAGGCTTATGCTTGTATCGAAATGGTTCTCAGGCATCATCCTAATCATCCAAGAGCAAAGCTGTTCAGGAAAGATATTGCCAGCTCAATGGATATGGTCTTTGACGAGGAAAAAGAAAAACGAATCGGCAAGCATAATATGGTTCTTGAGACTCCGATAAGTGATTTCGAACTTAGCGTCCGCAGCAGAAACTGCCTTAGAAAGATGAATATAAGGACGCTGGGCGATTTGGCCAGAATATCCGAAAGCGAGCTTTTGAGCTATAAAAACTTCGGTGAAACATCGCTGAAAGAAATCAAGGCGATTATGGAGACAAAGAGATTAAAGCTCGGCGAAGCTATTGAAGACAAAAAAGCTGCTGCAGAAAAGGAGCAAATTTCTGAGGTTGAAAATGAAATGCTTTCGAAGTCCATCAGCGAGCTTGAACTTAGTGTTCGTGCACGAAAAGCGGTTGACAGGCTTGGTATCAGGGTACTTGGTGATCTTACAAGAAGAACTGAAGCAGAGCTTCTTGGTTGCAAGAATTTCGGGGTTACGAGTTTAAATGAGATTAAGCAGGCATTGACAACTATTGGTCTGAGTCTGCGTCAGCTCGGTTAAGGAAAAATGCTTTTAGATAAATTGCGTGTTCTAACAGGCCACAGTCGAAAAATAAATTGGCTGTGGCCTTTGTTTATTACCATAGCGGTACTTTTGATTTTCATTGTCCGCTCGTGGCGGGATTTGCCGACTGAAGATATGGACAGACCCGGCAGCTGGTGGGTTCGGGTTCTGCTATTTTCGAAGATAGATAGCTGTCAGGTGGAAACATCTGCTGGATTTACCGTTGAACTGGTGGATGGTTCGAAAAAAGCTTACAGCAGCGGTGATAAATTTCAGATAACCCTTGACGCAAACGGATTCAAAGTCGGTACAGATATTTTTCCCGGCGGGCAGATTCTAATCAGGCCGGGCGAGCCGTATATATTCACCCTCGATGGAATGAAATTTCGCGGAAATTTACGGCTCATTGCTTTTGAGGACGGAAGATTCGATGCGGTCAATGTGGTTCCGATGGAGGCCTATCTTGGCGGCGTTATTGGTGCAGAGATGCCGCGATACTGGAAGGCTGAGGCGCTTAAAGCGCAGGCCATCGCGTCGCGCACATATTGTCTGTACTACAAAAATACCTACGGCGCAGACAGACATTATGACATTCGCAGAACACAGGCAAATCAAGTTTATATGGGGCTGGCTAAAGAATATAACGCGACAAGAAATGCTGCTCACGAAACGCGAGGCCAGGTGCTTACATCCGGCAAACGGGTGTTTCCGGCGTATTTCGGCTCATCATGCGGCGGACATACCGACGATAGCAGCGAGGTTTTCGGCAAATATTTTGAATCTGTCAAAGGTGTTGACTGTCCGTATTGCATCGATGTTGCCAGAAAGAGCCAGTTCTTCTGGAAGCCGGCGGAATTTACTGCCGCGGAACTTACCCGAAAACTTGTCGAACGATATGAAAATATAAAACCGTTGGGCGAAATAGTGGGAATTGAGCCGAGACGCAGAAGCGATTACGGCCAATATTCACGATGGACAAGCGTCAAACTCATTGGGGCAACCGGCAAGAGTATCACATTGCGCGGCGAAGATTTCAGGCTTGCTCTTGATACAACAGGGCTTAAGATCAAGAGTACGATTTTTGAGCTTGCAAAAGTAAAAGATAAATGGGTATTCTACGGCGGAAGAGGTTTCGGCCACGGCGTAGGCCTTTGCCAGTGCGGAGCGGAGAAAATGGCAAAAAATGGGAAAAATGCACCCGAGATTTTAAAATATTATTATCCCAGCGTGGAAATTACTAAAATTTATTGAGAAACGATGTCAGCATTTAAAATTAAAGCAAAAGATACGAACTGTAACGCCAGAACCGGTCAATTGACAACTGCACACGGCGTTATTGAAACTCCAGTGTTTATGCCGGTTGGAACTCGAGGTACTGTTAAGGGGCTTTTGCCGGACACGATTAAGGAAACCGGCGCTCAGATTATTCTTGCCAATACCTATCATATGGTAATTCGCCCTGGCGTAGATGTTGTCGAAAAACTTGGCGGCTTGCATAAATTTATGGCTTGGGACAGGCCTATACTTACCGACAGCGGCGGCTATCAGGTCTTTTCGCTGGAAAGTATAAACCGTATCGGTGCCGATGGGGTGGAATTTGCAAGCCATATCGACGGCAAGCGGGTGTATCTTGACCCGAAAATTGCCACCGAAGTTCAGAATCGCCTTGGCGCTGATATTATTATGTGTTTCGATGAGTGTACTCCGTTCCCATGTGAGCCGAAAAAGCTCAAAGATGCTGTCGAGCGGACGATTCGGTGGGCTGGCATATGTAAGGATTCGCACAAGCGGGACGGCCAACTGCTTTTCGGCATTGTTCAGGGTGGTATCGACCTCGATTTGCGGGCGTATTGCGCTGAAAAACTTATCGAAATCGACTTTCCCGGCTATGCCATTGGTGGTTTAAGCGTCGGCGAAGGCCACGAAAATATGGTAAAAACCGTCAGTTTCACGGCCCCACTGCTGCCTGAGGATAAACCCCGCTATCTCATGGGTGTTGGTATGCCGGAAGATATTATCGCGGCTGTTTATGCAGGGGTGGATATGTTCGACTGTGTTTTGCCAACCCGCAACGGCAGAAACGGCACCGCCTTTGTGGAGTCAGGATACCTTAAAATGAGAAATTCATCACATATTGATGATGATTCGCCTGTAGATAGGAGCTGCGACTGTTATTGCTGTCGAAATTTTACCAGAGCGGCGATTCGGCATTTCTTTAATGTCGGTGAGATGCTTGGTCCGATATTACTTTCGATACATAACATTCGATATTTTCAGAGGTTAACAGCGACTATACGGGCAAAGATAACGGAGAACACTTTTGCGGACTGGGCAAAGCAGATGCTCGCCCAAAAAAAGCAGGTATCGGAGTAAAAAAAGGTGTATTATTTCTCTAAGTTGGTGTATATATGAGAGTTCTGATTTTTAAGTTCATTGATTTAAAATGTTTAACAGAAAATAATATGGAAAGAATTAAAGTTTTAATGTCAAAATTATGAAGGGATTTTTCAGATGAATTCAGGATTTTATCTTTTAGCAGAAGCAAACACCGTAGAAAATGTTCAGCCGGTAATTTCAGAGTCTATTGATGCAGTTGAGGAAGTAGTATCTCAGGACGGCTCCCCTGTCGTTGATCCAAACGCTACTGGCGGAAAATCGCAGTCGCCGTTTAATCCGCAGATGATCTTCATTGTACTTATGATTGCCGTCGTTTACTTCATGCTCTTTAGAGGTCCAAAGCAGAAACAGAAAAAGCATCAGCAGATGGTTTCTTCGCTGGCCAAGAATGATAGGGTCAGAACAATCGGCGGTATCATCGGCACAATTGTCGATATCCGTGATGACGAAGTTATCCTCAAGATTGATGAGTCCAACAATACAAAGATGAAGGTAATAAAAGGCGCAATCGCGACAACATTGAAAGATGATATCGAGAAAAACTAACAAGACTTTATTTAACCCGGTTAGAGAGAAATAGCCATGAGTAAAAATCTTTTCTGGAAGTGCGTGTTAATAGTATTTTTGATTGTAATTGCCATGTGGGAGCTTTACCCCCCTCAGCAAACATTAAAGGGAGGTCTTGATCTTGTCGGCGGAACGAGCATTGTTTATGACATAGACACTCGCGGGCTGGACAGTCATGCCAAGAAAGGTCTTGCCGAAAAGACTATCAAGGTTCTGCGAAGACGTATTGACCCGGCTAATATGATGAATCTCGAATGGCTTGCTCAAGGCAATGACAGAATCGAGATCAAAATGCCTCTTGCAAGTTCGGAGGTCATTCAGAAAAGAAAGACTTACAATCAGGCACTTGATGTTCTCGAGAAGGATAACATAAACTTAGCTGTTATCAGAAGGTCGCTTGATAAGGACCCACAGCAAAGGGACGCTGATTTTGCGAAGTACTCGCTCGGCGTTGAGACAAGGTTAAATATTCTACAGGAACTTGCTGCGATATATGACCAGCGGAATGCACTGACTCTGCAAAGGGACAGCCTGGTCAAGGACATAATCGCTAGCGCCACTCTTTTGAAGACGCTGGGGATGGACGTAAAAAATATTGAAACGGTTGTAACGCAGTGGGTTGAAAAAGACCCTGGCAGTCTCAATGTTGCCATTGCGGAATTTTTGTCGATTGACCCTAATCAGGTACAGGATACAAATCCAAAAGTCAAGGCTTTGACCGGTTATATCACGGCCTACAAGACTTGGGCGGATGTTGTAAATCAGCTTACAAATGAGACCAGCGGCCTTAACATCAAGTACACAGCGGCGCTGAATAAGCTGGAAGATTTAAATCTTACTGTTTCGCAGATTTCCGATGTTCTTGAGATTGACCCATCAAGTGTTGAACGTCAGGATATGCTAAATGAAATGATAGCTAAGCACCCTGACAGAAAAGATAAAATAGAGGCAACTGTCGCGGCCTATGATGCATATCGTCCTTTCAGGGGCAGGCTTGATGGTTCGGAAGACCTCAAACGAATGCTAAGAGGTGCAGGCGTTCTTGATTTCAGGATTATCCCTGTTGTTGGCGATGAAGGATTTACCCAGACAACAGCGATGACCTATATTGATAATCTTAAACAAAAAGGCCCGCAGGCTGCCTCCGATTCGAGATATATATGGCTTGAGGTTGAAGATATTCAGGGATGGCGAGTGCCCGGTTCTGCAACAGTGGAATTTGGCAAAAAAAGTTATGTTCTTGCCAGCAACAAAGCAGAAGAGAGAATGCTTGCAAGCGAAGAAGGCAAGGAATGGAAACTTAGATACGCAAGGTCAACATCAGATAATCTGGGCAGGCCCGCAGTAGGATTTGCGTTTAACACAGTCGGAAGTAATATGTTCTATCGGCTTACAGGCAATAATATTGATAGGCCATTAGCTATTATTCTTGACGGTATAGCATTGTCGGCCCCTAATATTAAATCAGCCATCGGCGACAGGGGCGGTATTATCGAAGGTAAGTTCACTCTCATTGAAGTTCAGGATATGGTAAGCAAACTGGATGCAGGTTCATTAAAGGCTCGCTTGATTGAGCCGCCGGTTTCGGAAAAAACCATAGGTCCGGGTATCGGTGCTGACAACCGCCAAAAAGGTATTTATGCGATATATATAAGCTTTATAGTTGTAGCAGTATTTATGTCGATTTATTACATCGGCTCAGGTGCTATTGCAGTTTTTGCTCTTGTACTGAATATACTGTTTATTCTTGCAATTATGGCTTTCAGCAGTGCCACGTTTACAATGTCGGGTATTGCAGGTATCATCCTTACCATCGGTATGAGCGTTGATGCCAATGTACTTATCAATGAAAGAATTCGCGAAGAACTGCAAAAAGGTGCCTCAGTCAGAATTGCTATCGATAGCGGTTATGAACGGGCATTCAGTGCGATATTCGATTCTAACGTGACAACTTTTATTATCGGTGCGATTCTATATTATGTAGCATCAGAGGATATCAAGGGCTTTGCGGTTACGTTGATGCTTGGTATTGTTTCAAGTATGTTCACCGCATTGTTTGTAACACGAACTATCTTCCGGCTTCTGACTGATACAAAAATTATCCGCAAGAGATTGCCGATGCTTTCAGTTGTCAAGAGTCCGAAAATTCCTTGGATAAAGCTCAGTCCATTTTTTACAACAATTTCGGTTCTATGTATTCTCGGCGGACTCTTTGTCTTCTTTACACGCGATGACCAGAAAAACAACAAATATGATATCGAATTCACCGGCGGAACCAGTGTTACTATAATGCTTAAAGATGATGTGTCCCTGACAAGAGACCAGGTAGAAAACCTTATTCGTTCGGAAGGTGAAAGAATCAATAATCCGCTTATTCAGCGGGCAAAAGTTTACAGCGTGGGCGAAGCAGGCAATGAATACGAGATAAGCACAATTGAGACAAATAAAGCAACATCTACGGTAACATTTAATGACCCGAATGTTCGTACAGGTGAGCAGGTCAAAAATGCCATTGTTGACGCATATAACAACATCGGCAGGGAGCTTGAAAATATTGCTGTTACTGCAAATGCCGCAAATCCTTCGAGTTTTGTTGTTTCGACAAGCCAGGTTAATACGAGCCTGATAGCAGAGGTTCTTACTGCTGCATTTGGTAATAAAGCAACTTTTACCGAGCCGAAGGTTGACGAGGTTGTTTCCAATGCTATCAAGGATGCATTTGTCGGCAAGCTTAAAGTGCTCGCGAATCTCGATCCAAACATTACATCAACAAGCAAGATTGGCTCAGAGATGGTTAATGCTTATCCTGAAATTTCGCAGTTTCTCGGAGGTATTAAGATAGAATGTCAGCTTGATTCGCCAGTCAAAATTTCGGAAATAAAACAAAGGTTCGATTCTCTCCGTTTCAAACCGGACCTTATTAAGCTTACAAAAAATCCATATAAGCTTTTAACTACGGATTATACGGATGTTGAAAAGGCTACATCAGATACGCTGACAGATAAGTTTATTTTTATTGCAGTTAGTAACCAGGCCGCAGGTGCAGAGCTTACTGGTACTGATTGGGATAATTTTGAAAATATCGAGAAATCAAGAATGCTTGAAGCTGGTCATCTTGAAACTTCGCTTTCAAGGGTTAACCAGATTGCACCTTCGGTTGGCAAACAAGCAAAAACGCAGGCATTGATTGCGATAATTCTTTCACTGATAGCTATCGTCGCCTATATATGGGTACGGTTCGGCAACTTACGATATGGTTTTGCGGCTACCGTTGCACTGGTTCATGACGTTAGTATTACACTTGGCGCTGTGGTCAGCTGTACATATATTGCAGGAACGCCCTTGGGCAACGCACTTGGCATTCAGGATTTCAAAATCAACCTTGAAATCATAGCTGCATTTTTGACTATTATCGGTTATTCGATTAACGATACTATTGTTATCTTTGACCGTATTCGTGAAAATCGCGGCAAACTCGATATCTTAAGCGGCAAGCTGATTGACGACAGTATCAATCAGACGCTTTCAAGAACATTGCTTACATCGTTTACAGTATTCCTTGTTTTGCTTGTTATGTACGTATATGGCGGTGCGGGCCTTAGAGGATTTACATTTGCTATGTTGGTTGGTACCATTGCCGGTGTATATTCTACTGTAATGATAGCTGCACCGATACTTTTGATAGGCCAGAAGAAACAGCAGAGCAAATAATTTCTTAACAGTTAATTTTTTAGCCCCGGCAAATTGTGTCGGGGCTTTTTTTATGACTATTGATGGTAAAAATATAAGATGGTATTTATTAGCGGCTCTGATTGCAGGGATGCTTTTGCTGCTTTTGATGGTAAAACTCAGGCCGGATGATACTGAGCGGGTTGATGTTTTTGGCGGTGATTATAAATTTGCGCCATGGATTGGCGATAAGGATCAATGGCTGAGGCAGGACGATTCCAATGATAATTTTGAATTATCGATTATAAAAGAGATACAGACAATCAAAGCCCACAGGCCAGCCGACGAGAAAGTTGCCGACTCCGAAGAGTTTGCCATTCGTCCGGAAATCAAGACCATCCGTTTTCATATTGTAGGTGAAAATGATACGCTGTCGGATATATCGCAGAAGTATTACGGTACTTCGCGGAAATGGCGAACGATTTACGAGGCTAACAAGGATACGATTTCCAATCCGGATTTTCTTGAAAAAGGCGCAAAATTGATAATACCAGATTCGGAATAGGATAGTTCTCTAGCAAGCCAGATATTAAATGAAAGAGAAACGTGGCGTAAAATCTGAATTTTGATGTTATTTCCTTGCAAAATCAGGCTTTAATGTGTAAATTACTCGTCTGTGTGTTGGGATTTGCTCAACTTTTTATGAATCGGGGCCTGTAGCTCAGCGGTTAGAGCCGTGGACTCATAATCCATTGGTCGTAGGTTCGAATCCTACCGGGCCCATTTTTCTAACATCTTATTTTCAATGAACTTACAACTCACATCTTTTTTCTTACAGTGCCCAAAACAGCCATTTTACCCTATAGTTCGTCAAAAGTTCGTCAATGATGCCATCAGCGAGGTCTGAATCTGCCTTGCAGCCTGCATATCGCTGTTTTGAACTGACAGGTAATATTTTCTGGTAGTTTCCATATTGGAATGGCCTGCCAGTTTCTGAACTACCTGCATCGGCAGAACTTTGGCCCAGTTCGTAATACAGGAGCGGCGTAAATCATGCAATGTAAACTCGGTAATTTTAGACTTCCGACAAATAACTTCCAAGTCCCTTATAAGATTATTGACTATCTCCTTGTCGGGGTCTAATTTGC
Organism: Candidatus Kuenenia stuttgartensis; assembly: GCA_945890885.1. Taxonomy (GTDB): domain Bacteria; phylum Planctomycetota; class Phycisphaerae; order Sedimentisphaerales; family CAMDDF01; genus CAMDDF01. The sequence continues at coordinate 30,953 of CAMDDF010000013.1, forward strand.
CTTTTAGTCTTAATGCGAGAAGTGTTTTTAGCCGTTCTGGTGCAATAAAGATATACGGGTGCTTCTCTGGAGCATTGACCTGCATGTCTGCCAATAACTGCAATGTATTAGGCGGGATGGGAATTACCCGGCTTTCATGATCCTTAGGCTCCCATGCCAGCAGGGTACCAGCAGCTTTTTTAGGAACAAACTGTACGGTCGCCTCATTGAAATCAACATCGGCCCATGTGAGATTAAGCAACTCATCTCTTCTGCCGCCGCTGGTATATGCCATCATTAAAAGTGCTTTCCACCAAATATTCCGGCAATTCAAAAAAACAGTCTTAAATTCTTCCGGTGTTACATACCTGTTTGGTTTTTCGGCACATTTCTTTTGTTTGATTTTGGCAAATGGATTTTTACCTTCCGGCATATATTTCCGTAGTTCAATGGCAATATTAAAAATGC
>CAMDDF010000014.1 GCA_945890885.1 Candidatus Kuenenia stuttgartensis
TTGATGCCGGAGATGGAATTCAACCAGGTCGTACTCGACGCACAAAACCGCGCAGACAAAATGGGCGACGATTACCTCAGCGTCGAACATCTATTCATATCAATGGCAGCCAATAAATGCCAGGCACAGGAAATGCTATCGCTCAATTCGATAACCGCCGCACAAATAGAAGCCGTCCTCAAACAGCTTCGCGGCGGAGGCAAAGTAACTGATGCAAACCCAGAAGCAAAAATGAACGCGCTCGAAAAATTCGGCATCGACCTTCTGGAAATGGCACGAAACGGCAAACTCGACCCGGTCATTGGCAGAGACGACGAAATACGCAGGTGTATGCAGGTACTCAACAGGCGAACGAAAAACAACCCCGTACTGATAGGCGAACCCGGCGTTGGAAAAACCGCTATCGTCGAAGGTCTCGTACAAAGAATCGTTGCAGGCGATGTACCGGCAGGCCTGAAAAATAAACGCGTAATCGCACTTGATATGGGCTCGCTCATCGCAGGCACAAAATTTCGCGGCGAATTCGAAGACAGATTCAAAGCCGTACTGAAAGAGGTCATATCCTCCGACGGCGAAATAATCCTATTTATCGATGAGCTGCATACCATCGTCGGCGCAGGCAAAGCGGAAGGCTCCGTCGATGCGGGCAATCTTTTAAAACCATCGCTTGCTCGCGGCGAACTCCGCTGCATCGGCGCAACAACGATAGACGAATACCGCAAGCATATCGAAAAAGATGCGGCACTTGAACGAAGGTTCCAGCCAATAATGGTTGAGCCCCCTACCGTCGAAGAGACTATCGCCATATTGCGCGGACTGAAAGACAAATACGATACGCATCACGGCGTAAGAATTACCGATGCTGCGCTTGTAGCAGCGGCAACTTTATCCAACCGTTATATCGCAGACAGGTTTCTGCCCGATAAAGCGATAGATTTAATAGATGAGGCGGCATCACGATTGCGAATTGAAAATGATTCCCTGCCCGCAGAGCTTGACGATATTCGCCGAAGGATAATGCAGCTTCAGATAGAGCGCGAGGCACTGAAAAAAGAATCCGACAAGGCCAGCAAAAAACAACTCGAAAAAGCCGAGAAGGAACTATCCAAGCTTCAGGAAGAAGACAGCAAGCTCACTGCGCAATGGCAGAACGAAAAACACGGCATAGATTCCATAAAAATTCTCAAGGAAAAAATTGAGCAGGCACAGAACCAATTTGAACAGGCCCAGCGTCAGGGCAAACTTGAAGAGGCCGCACGATTGAAATATGAAACTATACTTAATCTGCAAAAGGAACTCGATGAAAAAGAAAAGGCTCTAATCGAGGCAGATAAAGGCAAGATGATACACAACGAAGTCGACGAGGAGCAAATCGCAGAGGTCGTCTGCAAATGGACAAACATCCCTGTCGCAAGACTTCTCTCCGGCGATCGCCAGCGGCTGATGAATATGGAAGAGCAAATCCGCAAGCGCGTCGTCGGTCAGGATGAAGCGGTTTCGGCAATCTGCAATGCCGTGCGCAGAAGCAGAGCAGGCCTTGGCGACCCAAACAGACCTATCGGAGTATTTCTATTCCTTGGCCCAACCGGCGTAGGCAAAACCGAATTATCGAAAGCCCTTGCGGAATTTATGTTCAATGACCCGCACGCGATGGTGCGAATCGATATGAGCGAATTTATGGAGCAGCACTCCGTTGCCCGGCTCATCGGCTCACCTCCTGGATATGTCGGTTTTGAGGAAGGCGGCAGATTGACTGAGGCGATACGCAGAAAGCCGTATTCAGTTGTGCTGTTCGATGAAGTCGAAAAGGCACATCGCGATGTTTTCAATGTTCTATTGCAAGTCTTCGATGACGGCAGACTTACCGACGGCAAGGGAAGAACCGTCGATTTCAAAAATACCATCATAATTATGACAAGCAATATCGCAAGCGACCAGATTCAGCAGATTACCGCTGAGTCCGGCGCAGACTGGGAAATAGAGGCGCACGTCAAAGAATCGCTAAAGAACTTCTTCAGGCCTGAGTTTCTAAACCGAATCGACGAAACGATTGTGTTCCACATGCTCACAAGAGACCAGCTAAAGGCGATTGTCGAGATTCAGCTTGGCGATATGACCAGACGGCTCAAGGAAAAGAAATATGATATTGAGCTAACCGATGACGCAAAGTCGCTTGTAATGGAGGAAGGATTTGACCCTGCCTTTGGCGCAAGACCTTTAAAACGTGTTATCCAGCAGCGAATAGAAAACCCGCTTGCATCTAATATTATCCAGGGCAATTTCGGCGAAGGCGACAGAATAAAAATCTCCGCAGACCAGCATAAATTTACGTTTGAGAAGATTTAATCAATAACTTCTGATGTTTTTTAGGCTCTCTATGGTTTTGCTGAAGCAAAAATCCACTCTATTGTCGGGTGCTTCAGCGTTTGCATAACGCGTTTGGTTTCCTCGGATGGACGGTCTGTAACAATGCCGGCGATTTTTGAAAAATCGCAAAGAAATGCTACTGCGTTGCGTTCAAATTTCGTATGATCCGCTACAACATATACTTTTTTGGCTGAGTCAAGGATGTGCCGCTCGGTTTCCACGACAAGCTCGTTTGAATTGTGCAGCCCCTCTTCGGTGATTCCTGCAACTCCGATAAATGCTTTTTGTGCGCGTGCGTTTTTTAGCATCGCGGCAGCGTAAGGGCCCAAAAATACGCCGGTGCCGGGATACAGCGTTCCGCCGGTGCTTAACAACTGAACCCTGCGAGAATCCGCAAAAAGATTGGCAACCGGCAACGAATTAGTAACCACCTGAATATCTTTGGTTTTCAGGTGCATCGCAACTTGATATGGGGTGGTGCCGCCGTCAATTATTACCGTATCGCCATCTTCGACAAGGTCGGCAGCGCGTTTCCCGATAAGCTGTTTTTCCTTTGCCATATGGTCTTTTCTTTCGCGAAACAGTGGCAGGGAATCGGTTGCGCCGAGAAAAATGACTCCGCCGTGAGTTCGCTGAACGACACCCTCCTGTTGAAGAACATCAATTTCTCGCCTGACACTGGAAAGGCTGGTATTTAGCAGGTCAGCCAGTTCCGTAAGACGATAAAAAGACTTGGCTGCCAAAAGACTCATAATCTGGGTACGGCGTTCAAACACAATTTCTCTCCGAAAATCAACTTCGTCATAATCTACCAAAAACTATCAGGATTTTACACCAAATCTATCATTGCCGCAAGCTAAAATTATTTAAATGAACAAAAAACATCACTTTTATTACTAATAATCGCCATTTAAAGGATAGTCACCTGATACTTATTGACAAATATGTGTCAATAGCTATACTAAATAATATTGTCAAAGTGCAAAATTATAGCTTACAGGAAGATTTTTAATGAAACAGACAAATTATATCGCAGTTGACCTTGGAGCCGAAAGCGGCAGAGTAATGATCGGTTCGGTTTCGAATGAGAAAATCACGCTCAAAGAGATACACCGTTTCAGCAACGGCCCTGTTTCGAAAGGCGACTCATTACGATGGGATTTTGCTCAATTACTAAGCAACATAAAGGATGGGATTGCCAAAGCGGTTAAACATGCGGATCACCCAATTACAAGCATCGGCGTTGACAGCTGGGGAGTTGATTTTGGCCTGATCGATGACAAAAACCAGCTTATCGAAAACCCCTACAATTACCGTGATAGCCGTACTAACGGCATAATGGAAAAAGCATTTGAGCTTATGCCAAAACGAGAGCTTTACGAAAACACCGGCATACAATTCATGCAATTGAACACGATTTATCAGCTTCTGTCGGCAAGGTTATCTAATGATACGGCACTGGCAAAAACAAAAAAGCTGATTTTTATGGCGGATTTGGTGTCGTTTTCTCTGACAGGTCAGGTTTATACCGAATACAGCCTCGCAAGCACATCGCAGCTTATGGATATGAAAACGGGCAACTGGTCGAAGGCTGTTTTCGAGAAGTTGGGGCTGCCTTTGGATATTATGCCCAATATTGTTGCACCCGGAACCGTTGTTGGAAAATTGACCAAAGATATTGCTAATGAGCTTGGATGCGGCCAGATACCGGTAGTTGCTGTCGGTTCGCATGATACGGCTTGTGCGGTTGCCGCGGTGCCCGCATCGACGGAAAACTGGATGTATCTTTCGAGCGGAACATGGTCGCTCATGGGAATTGAAGTTCCCAAGCCAATCATAAATGATAAAAGTTTTGAGTATCAGTTCACTAATGAAGGCGGAGCAGAAAATACCATTCGATTCCTTAAAAATATCATGGGGCTATGGGTTGTTCAGGAATGCCGAAGACAGTGGCAGCGTGAAGGAACGGATTTAACGTATGACCATATTACCGAAATGACCGCCCACGCTAAGCCGTTCAAGGCATACGTGGATGTCGATTATGACCAGTTCCTCAGTCCCGGCAATATGCCGGAAAAAATTAACGCATATCTTCGTCAGACCGGCCAGAATACGTTAAGCGATAAAGGTGAAATCGTCCGGGCGGTTCTTGAAGGGCTGGCAATGAAATATCGTGAGGTTGTCGATATAATCGAAAGCCTGTCTCAAAAGAAAATCGATGCGGTGCATATCGTCGGCGGCGGTATAAAAAATGAACTTCTCTGTCAGTTCACAGCGGATTCGCTGAATAAAAAAGTAATGACGGGCCCAATTGAAGCGACAGCACTGGGCAACATTATGCTTCAGGCGATAGCTGCCGGCAAAATTCGGAACATCGCCCACGGCAGAGAATTAATAAGGAAAAGTACACCAATCAAGGAATATTTCCCTAAGGATGCGGCGGTCTGGCAGAAACAATATAAACAATTTAAAAAGAGATAATAATGATTAAAGAACAAACGGTTGTTGCAGGTTACGAAGCGGAGTTAGATAATTTTGATGCTGAAAAGCGAAGGGTTGCTCTGCAAAAAATCATCAAGGAAATAGAGGCTGGAACGATTTCACTTTCTCCGACAAGTTCGGATGTGAATGTGCATTGCCATACTTTTTTTTCGTATAACTGTTATGGATATTCGCCGAGCAAGCTGGCATATCTGGCGAAAAAGGCTGGGCTGGCAGTTGCAGGGATTGTCGATTTCGATGTGCTTGACGGCGTGCAGGAATTTCTCGATGCTTCCGAGCTTATAGGCCTGAAGGCATCTGTCGGAATTGAAACCCGTGTTTATGTGCCTGAGTTTGGCGATAAGGTTATAAATTCTCCAGGAGAGCCGGGAGTTGCTTATCATATGGGCGTAGGCCTGAATAAGCCCGCTGCTGGAACAGACGAAGATAAATTTCTCAAGAGTCTTAGCGATACAGCTCAAAAACGAAATAGTGAATTGATTGAAAGAGTTAATACTTATCTGTCGCCTGCAAGTATCGACATAGCGGATGCCGCCAAGCTTACGCCGAAAGGGAACATTACCGAACGGCATATCGTTCAGGCGTATGCACGCAAGGCCCGTCAGGTATTTAAAGATGATGAATCGCTCAAAAAATTCTGGTCAGAAAAGCTTGGCACGAAAATCGAGGACAAGGATATTCCCGAAAGTGCATCGCTAATGAACGGCATCCGTGCAAAAACAATGAAACGCGGCGGTGTTGGGTATGTTCAGCCGGACGGCGGTTCTTTTCCATCAATGGCAAAGATGAATCAGTTTGTAATGGCTTGCGGCGGAATTCCGACTGTCGCATGGCTTGACGGCACCAGCGATGGCGAAAAAAATATGGAAGAGCTTCTTGATGTTGCAATATCTTCCGGTGCAGCGGCGTTTAATATAATTCCCGACCGCAACTACACACCCGGCGTAAAAGATCAGAAGCTTGCAAATCTTAACGAGGTAGTCCGGATTTGCAGACAGCGAGAATTACCAATATTTGTCGGTACCGAGATGAACAGTCCAGGCAATAAATTTGTGGACGCGTTCGGAAGCAATGAGCTATCGCCATTCGTTGATGATTTTCTAAATGGCGCATATATCGCTTATGCACATACCGCATTGCAGAATACACTCGGAGTGGGCTATCTTAGCAAATGGGCCTCAAAGAATTTTGCGAATGTTGCAGATAAGAATATATTTTTTACAGCAGTTGGCGAAAAGCTTGAGCCAGCGAATATAAAGAAACTTAGGAAACTTTCCAAAGATGTTTCACCTGAACAGATACTCAAAATGTTGTAATTATTTTTTAAGAAGGAATACAAATGTACGATTTACCAAAAACACAAAGGGCTGTACAGCTAATCGGAGCTGAAAAGCTTTTACTTAATGAATCCAAATCTATAGTCAAGCCCGGCCCGCATCAGATACTCGGCAAGATTGAAGCGGTTGGACTGTGCTTTTCGGACCTGAAGTTATTGAAACAATTTACAGGCCACGCAAGAAAAAGCGAAATCACAGCGGGCATTGAGCCTGAGGTATTAAAACAAATATCAAGTTATGCACCCGGCGAAGCTCCCGGCGTGCCAGGCCATGAGGCGGTAGTACGTGTGGTCGCAGTTGGAACGGGCGTAAAAGGTGCTTCTGTTGGAAACAGATATCTTGTGCAGACTGATTATCGGTGGCTGCCGACAAAAAGTTCCAATGCGGCATTCGGCTATAACTTCGAGGGCGGCTTACAGGAATATGTTCTTATGGACGAAAGGGTCATCACTTCGCCAAAGGGCGAATCGATGCTTATCCCTGCTTCTGAAAAAATTTCCGCTTCGGCTGTTGCACTTGTTGAGCCTTGGGCGTGTGTGGAAAATGCTTATGCAGCTGGCAACAGGACGACACTCAAGAAAAATGGTCAAATGCTTATCGTTGCTGACGTGGAGCCATCACAAGAAAAACTTAAAAAACTTTTCGATAAATATGGTATGCCCGCCAAAATAAGCTGGTATGGCAAAGACGATGCAACTGCCGCAAAAACAGGAGCTGTGATTGTTGAGTCGATTGAAAAATTAACCGATGCGACTTATGACGATGTGATTTATTTCGGTGCAAATGCTGAAACCACTGAAAAGCTTTTTGCTAAAGTTGCCGCTGCCGGTCTGTTTAATATCGTTCTTGGCGGACAATCGTTTGGGCGAACAGTAATGACTGCTGTCGGCAGGGTTCATTACGGCGGCATCCGTATAATCGGAACAGTCGGCAATGATCCATCTGATGGAATGTCATATATTCCTGCAACTGGCGAAATCAGGCCCAACGATAAAATCAGCGTCGTCGGGGCTGGCGGGCCTATGGGATTGATGCACGTTGTGCGTAATCTCTGTCAGGGTGTCAAGGGCATAACGGTTTATGCTGGCGATCTGGATAATGCCCGGCTGGCGATGCTCAATAAAGTTGCAGAGCCCGCTGCTAAACGGAATAAGGTCGGATATGTGCCTTACAATCCTAAAGAAGCGGATGTTTCCGAGAAGATGAATTATGTGTCGCTGATGGCGCCGGTTCCTGCACTGGTTGCGCAGGCGGTTGAAAAAGCTGCTGACGGCGGAATTATAAATATTTTCGCAGGAATACCCGCCACCGTATCCGGTCAAGTCAATCTTGATTCGTATATACAGAAAAAACTGTTTTTCATCGGCACAAGCGGTTCGGTGCTTGATGATATGAAGTGTGTGCTGAATAAAGTCCAGACAAGCACTCTCGATACAGATATATCAGTTGCGGCTGTGTGCGGCCTTGACGGTGCGATTGAAGGGATAACGGCAGTAGAAAAGGCACTTATTCCCGGCAAGATTATTGTTTATCCTATGTGCAAAGGGCTTGGCCTTACGAGGCTTGAAGAACTGAAAACAAAGTATCCCGATGTCGCCAAAAAGCTGGCAGATGGTATATGGAATATTGAGGCAGAGCGTGCTTTGCTGAAAAATTTTGCCGGTTAACTCAGAATACGAAAAAAATTAAAATAAAGGTGAACTATGAAAGATGCAAATATTGAAAAGGCTTATGAGATTGCTTTGCAGCAGTATAAGTCTATCGGCGTTGATGTCGAATCAGCAGTGAAGGCATTGAAAGAGATTCCCATTTCACTGCATTGCTGGCAAGGCGATGATGTAAACGGTTTCGAGAACAGCGGCAATTTGTCGGATGGCGGCATTATGGCTACCGGCGGTTATCCTGGAAAGGCTCGCAACGCGGATGAACTTCGCAGCGATATCGAAAAGACAATGACTTTGCTACCGGGAAAATTCAGGTTGAACCTTCACGCAATATATGCGGAAACCAACGGCAGAAAAGTGGAACGCAACGAGTTGGCTCCGGAGCATTTTGAAAAATGGATTCATTGGGCAAAGGGCCATAAACTAGGCCTTGATTTCAATCCGTCTTTCTTTGCGCATCCTAAAGCTGCCAGCGGATTTACCCTTGCCAGCGGCGATAATTCGATTAGAAAGTTCTGGATCGAACACGGTATCGCCTGCCGCAAAATCGGCGAAGCTATGGGACGTGCTTTAGGTACAGCGTGTGTAACAAACGTGTGGATTCCTGATGGTTATAAGGATGTGCCGGTCGACCGTAAGGCCCCGAGAGAGCGGCTCAAGGATTCGCTGGATAAGATTTTTGCGCAAGCTATTGACAGCCGATATCATCTTGATGCTGTCGAATGCAAACTCTTCGGCATAGGCTCCGAAAGCTATGTTGTTGGCTCGCACGAGTTTTATATGGGCTATGCTGTTAAAAATAATAAGCTGCTCTGTCTCGATGCCGGACATTTTCATCCGACCGAGGTAATCTCCGATAAAATTTCATCTGCTCTGGCTTTTGTCGATGAAATACTGCTTCATGTAAGCAGACCTGTACGATGGGACAGCGACCATGTGGTGATACTGTCGGAGGAACTTATCGCGATTGCCCAGCAAATCGTTCGCGGCGGATTCGTAAAGAGAACGCATATCGGCCTTGATTTCTTCGATGCAAGCATCAACCGAATCGCTGCGTGGGTAATCGGCACCAGATGTATGATAAAGGCCCTGTTATTTGCATTGCTTGAGCCAACAAAACAATTACAGCAGGCTGAGGCTGATGGTGATTTTACATACAGGCTTGCGATGCTTGAAGAACTTAAGATGATGCCTTTTGCGGCAGTGTGGGATTATTATTGTCTCAAATCGGGTGTTCCGGTCGGGATATCTTGGCTTGAAGAAGTCAGGCGATATGAAAAAACAGTACTTAGTAAAAGATAAAAAATTAAATATAAAATTGAGGTAATGCAGTGAAAAAAGTTAAATCAAAAATAGTGCAGGATGATGTACTTGGTACATTGATAAAGATTTCAAATAAGGTCGGCGTTGATCCAAATCTGGTTCAGGGCGGCGGTGGCAACACGTCAGTTAAAACCGAAGACGGCAAATATATGTATATCAAGGCCAGCGGCACCGCGTTGAAGGATATGAATACTGAAAAGGGTTGGCGGCGTGTGTGTGTCGATGATTTGATTGCTCTGGTCAATGACGCTAAACTGGCAAATCTGGAAATGGTAAAACGAGAGACGCAGGTTGTGGCACGTCTGGGCTTCTGCTGTGATGACCATTTCGGCAGCGGTTTCCGTCCATCAGTCGAAGCTCCACTGCACGCAATACTTGATAGATGTGTTATTCATCTGCACCCAAATGCAGTCGGGGCATTTGTCAATTCTAAAGACGGCCAGAAAAAGATAGACAAGCTTTTTGCTGACTATAAATGCCCGCCATTGTGGGTGCCTTATGTCGATCCTGGATTCACACTTTCGCGCACAGTATTTAAGCTTGTACAGCAGTATCAAACGCAATATGGAAAGATGCCTGCGATCGTATTTCTTGAGAAGCATGGCTTGTTCGTATCCGCTAAAAAGCCAGCAGAGGCTTTGAATATCGTAAAAGATGTTATTGATAGATGTTCGCAAAAACTTAAATCTCTCAATGTTACCCCTGCTGCCCAGTGCGACAAGCAGGCTGTACGTTCTGCTTCGCTGACCATACGCAAGGCAGTTTACAATGCCACAGGCCAATACTTCCCTGTTTCTTTTAGCAATAACAGCTTGATAAAGCAGTTCAGCAATCGCAGCGATGCCGCAAAATTGCTCAATGGTGCGATTACTCCCGATGAGCTGGTTTATGCCAACGGCCCTGCGGTATATCTTGAAAAAGTTGACGCTAAAAAAATTACGGCAAAACTTGCCGCACAGATCGAAAAAGGCGAGAAGGTATCACGCAGCTTTTTAGTTAAAGACCTTGGTCTTTTTATCGCAGCAGATTCCTCAACGACCCCCGTAATAGAACAGGTCTGTTGTAGCTCGCTGTTTATCCGTTTAAATGCCGCTGGCATGGGCGGTCTTACTACGCTTTCAAAACGCCAGGCTGATTTTATAAATAACTGGGAAGCTGAAGCGTTCCGCCAGAAACAGTATGCTGGCTCATCATCAGCGGACCTTAAAAATCGTGTTGCAGTTGTAACAGGTGCCGGCAGCGGCCTTGGCAGAAGTATCGCTATTGGCCTTGCTAATTCGGGCGCGATGGTTGCCTTGGCTGATATCGATGTCGAGGCTGCACAGAAAACTGCCGAAACAATCAAGGCTCAACTCCCGCATGCATCGGTGATGGCAATCAAATGCAATGTTACCAATGAAGCTGATGTCGAAAGTGGTTTTGCCGCGATACTCGACTGCTGGGGCGGTGTCGATATTATCGTAAATGCTGCAGGCATAGCGCCTGCGTATGCACTTGTTGACCTTCCTGTCGATAAGTGGCGGCTTGCTCTTGAAATCAATCTTACGGGCTATTTTATTATGGCCAAAATAGCTTCACGCATTATGATCGCCCAGGGTATCGGCGGCTCTATTGTGAATCTAAGCTCAAAATCTGGCATAGATGCATCGAAGAATAACACGCCTTACAATGCCACCAAGTCTGGCGAGCTTCATATGGCTCGAGGCTGGGCAATGGAACTTGGTCAAAGCGGCATCAGAGTAAATTGCGTCTGCCCCGGCAATGTTTTTGAAGGCTCTAAAATATGGAATCCGGAGTATATCAAGGTCTGTGCTAAAAAATACGGCATTAAGCCTGAAGAAGTTATCCCTTACTATGTCGATAAAACAATGCTCAAACGCGAGATTAAAGGCAGTGATATCGCAAATGCGGTAGTCTTCCTTTGCTCGGAAAGGTCTCGAATGGTTACGGGCCAAACATTAGTCGTTGATGCGGGCCAGGCAATGGTAAGATAACAGCGAAAAAGTAAAATTATAAAATTGCCGAATTCCGGGTACACTGGGACTCGGCAATTTTTATTTTGATTTGGTTATAGCATCAATCTCTTTGAGCATCGCGGCAACAAGGTCAGCCTCGTCTATTGTTGCGATTTTTTCGCCGAGACGATAGAGGTAGCCTTTGCCTTTGGCGGCGCAAATGGCGATATCTGCATCAGCAGCTTCGCCGGGGCCATTAACCACGCAGCCCATCACAGCAATTTTTATCGGCTTATCGATTTTGGCGATGGCTTTTTTAATCTGCCTGGCAAGTTTTACAACATCAATCTGGCATCTGCCGCAGGTAGGACAGACGATAAGTTCCGGCGATTGCGTTTTGTATAATCCCACCGATGCGAGAATTTTTTTAGCAAGAGCGGCCTCTTCAAGAGGATCGCCAGCAAGCGAAATACGAACCGTGTCGCCGATACCTTCAGCAAGTAGCGTCCCTACCGCTATGGCTGAAGGTATAGCTGCATCTTCAGGCAAGCCCGCGTGGGTTAGCCCAAGATGCAGAGGATAATCGAAGTTTGCCGATATCGCACGGTTTATCTCGATAGTTCTTAACGTGTCGGTGCTTTTTGCACTAAGCACGATATTATCAAATCCCCTTTTTTCAAAAAGCGTAATATATTTCTTCATCTCGCGCAGCATCAGACTTACACGCTTGGATGCAGGTACCTCGGCTTGTTTAAGGTCGCGGATGCTGGCTTCATTTACGCCGATACGAATGGCGATTTTGTGTGATTTGGCACAATCGATAATTTTAAATATGTCAGCCTGATTTTTTATGTTGCCGGGATTTAGACGTATCTTTGCGGCACCGGCTTCGATAGCTTCTATCGCGCGGGCTGGCGAAAAATGAATATCCGCGATAATCGGAACTGGAGATTTTTCGATAATTTTGGCAAGAGCGGCGGTGTCATTTTGAGTTGGAACAGCAATTCGGACAAGTCCGCAACCTGCCTGAGCCAGCCCAATTACCTGCTTGAGGCATCTGCTGACATCGGTGGTTGCCACTTTTGTCATCGACTGGATTATTACAGGATGTTTACTGCCGAGGCTAACGCCCCCGACAGACACAGATTTCGTTGTCTTTCTATTTATCATAGCCCAGATTGTATCGGGTTTCTGACCAAATGGCAAACCAAAATATTCCTTATTATGCCGCCTGAGCCTGCTGCTGAGTCGATTTAATTTCTCTCGTCAGCCATTTGTCATTGCCTGCGGTGCAGAGCGCATATATGGTTATCCACGACAATCCGAAGACCCAGAATATTCCATACGGAATCGCCCATAAAGCATCGGTGTTGAATCTTCTGATAAAGTAAAACACTGCGGGTATCAAACTTGACAGGGACGCACATAAAATAATCTGCGAAACAAATACACTTGGATGCCATAAAATACAGCACAACAAACCGATAAGCAGAACCTGAGCAACGGTTAAAGCCATAGCGCTAAGCAGGAAATTGATTCTTGCACCAAGGGCAGGTGTCTGCCGGAAGTTCGTAAAAATAAATTTACCCATAACAATTGTTTCGCGAATGTTGCTTCTCGCCCATCGCAAAAACATATTGCATAGCTTGGAATACTCAACCGGCACGTCGGTAAATACAACCGCATTGGATTGAAACTTAACGTGATAGCCATCTTTTAATATAGCGTTTGTCATAGCGCGGTCTTCGCCGATTTTGGCGGGCCTGCCCATAAATGTCTGCGCCATCCATTCATCCAGAACATTCATCAGCGGCGCTTTGCGATATGCAGACAATGCTCCGGGTGTACAGAATACTGTATCGACTTCGCTTTGGCTTGCACGGATAAAATCAAAGCTGTAAGCAAACGATACATCAAGCATCTTTGGTATCATGCCTTTGTCTTTATTGAAAACCTTTACGGAACCAGCAACGGCTCCGATTTTTTCATCTTTGCAGAACGGGCTAACCATGCATCTGAGGGTTTTAGTTTCAATAATCGAGTCGCTGTCAATGGTAACTATAACTTCGCCTTTGCTGCGGACAAAACCTTCATACAATGCTTGTCTCTTGCCGCAATTTTTTTCAAACCGAATTGTCTCAATTTTTGTTCCCAGCTGACCTGCTGCGTGCTGCATCCAGTACCATGTATCATCCTTACTGCCATCATCAATCGCAATTATCTGGAGCTTATCAGCAGGATAATCGCTTTGCGCAACGGAATGCAGCGTCTTTACTACCATGTTCCCTTCGTTATAAGCAGGAATAATAACAGTACACATCGGCAGTTCAGCATCACTGCAAGGTTCAACCGGACGGTACCGGGCTACGAGCAATACACGCCAAATCAGCACGGCAACATTGACAAAGAAAAGCACTTTGCCTGCCAGGACATAAATATTGCTGAGTTTGTGCCCCTTCAGCCAAGCCAGAGAGTCTTCGAATCTTTCCATATTACCCCAGCCAGCCATGATAGCGCTTAAAACCATAAGCACAATGGCGGTTTTGGCAGTTGCATTAAGGAACGGCTCTGGCAGCCGAAGCCTCTTACCTGCTATGCCCATATCAATTACTAACGAATTACTCATTTCACTATCAATATTCATACAAATTCCAATAAAAAAGGAATAAATTTGATTCACGAGAGTTGCATCCCTGCCCCACGACTATGCAAAAAAGTGGGCAGCCCATTCAAAAGTTTTTAATAAAACTCAAAAACAGCCTGACTTTAATCACATTTTTTTTGATCCTGTCATGTACTCCGCTGGCGGACGTAATACCGAGATGGCATACATTCCTATATCCGCATGCGTTTATGTACAAGTCGACCATTATAGCAGAGTAAATTTTAGAAATCAAGTAAAATCATAAAAACTAAGTTTAATAAATTTAAAATAAACAATATCTTTTTAATCTTCTTATTTAATAAAAACCGCTCATAAGTAAACTGATAATCGTGTTATCAATCAGGCGACACTATCGAATCATCATTTTTTAATAGCATAAAATATACCGCGTTGGTATTATCATGAATTACAGAATTCAAGGATGGAATAAAAAATGCCACTGACAACGTTTTATTTTCAGCTGCATCAGCCGTTCAGGCTGCACCCCGAAAGAGGAAGATTTCTCTGGAACGATAACAACAAAGAAATCTTTGAGAAAGTAGCGAATAAAAATTATCTGCCCGCAACACGGATGTTTGCCGAGCTGATAGCGGATAATCCCAAATTCAAGATTACGTTCAGCATGTCCGGCACATTCATTGAACAGGCGCAGATGTATAAGCCCGAAGTGATTAAATCGCTTCATGAATTATTCGATGCAGGCAAAGCGAGAAATCAGGTTGAGTTTCTTGAGGAAACATATTACCACTCACTTACGAGTTTGTATGATGATCCGGAAAAGCGAGAGTTCAGGGACCAGGTTTCGCTGCACAGAACAAAGATGGAGGATGTTTTCGGAACAAGCCCGACATCTTTTAGAAATACCGAGCTTATGTACAACAACGAGATCGCTGATGTCGTGTCGGATATGGGATTCAAGGCGATGCTCTGCGAAAAAAGAGATGATATGTACGGCTCCAGGGACGGCAAGCTCATCTCTCCAAACGCAGTATTTCGTGCCCAGCAAAGCAATCTAATCGTAATCCCGAGAAACAGAGAATTGAGCGATGATATAGCATACAGATTCCCGCATACGCCGATCACCGCTGAACAATATGCGTGGAACCTTTCGCAGATTGATGGCGAAGCGGTTCTGCTGGGGTTCGATTATGAGCATCTTGGCGAACATATCTGGGAAGACAAAGGCATATTTGAGTTCTGGAAAAAGCTGCCGGCAGAACTTGCACTGCACCAAAGTATAACAATAGCTAATCCGACTGAAGTCGCTGAACTGTTTAAAAATGCTGATTGCCCTGCTATCGATATTCACGGACTTTCCACCTCTTCGTGGGCAGATGCTGCTAGGGACACTTTCGGCTGGCTTGGAAATAAAACTCAGCAGGAGCTTTTTACGAGAATTAAGAAGCTGGAGAAGAAAGTCAAAAAAAATGGCGGCGCACTGCTGACGAAGTGGAGGCATTTAACAACATCGGATCAGCTTTACTTCATTCACGAAGGCGACGGCTCGGATCACGCTGTTCATTCTTATTTCAGCCCGTACGGCTCAATCGGCGAAGCAGTAAGAATCATGACCGATAAGATATGGGATTTGGAAAAGTCGGTCGAAAATTTTCATATCCTCAAAAAAGCAGAGCGAACACCCATTATCCTTATAAGCCCCGAAACAGACAGACTGCCGACGGAAGGAATGGGCGAGTTTGCCAAATATGTGTCCGGCAAAAGCGGCGGAATGGGCGAAGTTGTCGCTGCATTGTGCAGAGGATTTGCGGATAACGATATACTCACGTATGTCATTACGCTTAACCTTAAACGAAAGTTTATGGAAAGAGCCAAAATGAGCAAAGATGAGTTTATACAAAATACATATCGTCTGCCGAGAGAAAATATAAAGGTTGTCGACTCATCCCTCTTTGAAAATTATCTCAACGCCTATGACGGCAATCCCCTGGTAACTGCGGCTGAGTTCCAAAAGCAGATAAGAAATACTCTGCTCAAGGAAATAATTTCCAAGCATCAGGGCAGGGGCATAGTTCATACTCATGACTGGATGGCAGGCGGAATTATAACGGCATATGCAAAGCTTAGGCGTATTCCTCTGCTTCATACTGTGCATAATACTCATACAGGCCATGTACCGCTGGATATGTTTTACGGCGTAAACCTCGGTGAATTCTGGCACGATATATACTGCTCAAATGACCATAACGGAACCTGCGTGGACAGTCAGGCAACAGCCATAAAAAATGCAAGTCTCGTAAACTATGTCGGCAAGAGATTTCTGGAAGAAGTCGCAGAAAATTATTTTATGGACAGGCATTTTATTCCATGGAGCGTAAGACAGGAAACCAAGGCAAAACTTCTATGCAGCAGAGCAATAGCAATACCAAATGGAATTTCGCCGGCGATGTATCCGGAGAGCCAGCTCGAAGATGCTGATATTGCAAAGCCGGGCCTTGCGAAAAAATACAGCATACATGATGATGTCATTGCAGCAAAGAAACTCAATCTACTGAAGTTCCAGAAAAAAGTCGGATTGGTTTCTGATCCCAACGCAATCCTGCTATATTGGCCTTCGAGGCTTGACAATACGCAAAAAGGCGTGGAGCTGCTTGAGGACATAGCACTTAAATTTGTGATTGAGCATCCTGACGTTCAGATAGCAATTATCGGCAACGCAGTAGGCGGAGACAAAACGCACACTGAAATAATCGGAAAAATCGCATGGGCCTCCGGCGGAAAAGTCGCGTACCAGTCATTCGATGAAGAACTCAGTATGCTTGGCTATGCCGCGGCAAGCGATGTCTTCGGTGCATCTCTGTATGAACCTTTCGGCCAAATAGACGTGATAGGAAACCTGTTCGGGGCAACGACTACAAATCGCGATACCGGCGGATTCCACGATAAGATTATCCCGCTAAGGCTCAAAGAATTGGGTGCCCCCGCAGATACCGGCAATGGCGTGCTTTTCAAAGATTACAGCAGCGACGGGTTATGGTGGGGACTGGAAACAACGGTGCAGAACCACAGATATTTCCGAAAAAATCCGAATGAATGGGAAAAGCAGGCAAAAAGAATAATGAAAGAAACCAAAACCAAGTGGGGACTCAACAGCATGATAGCTGGATATTTGTCCGCTTACGAAAGAATACTGGGCTATCCACTGATTTAAAGTTTATAAAAATAGAGCATTTTCCCCATAGGGGGCAGTTCGTGAACTGCACGAAGAACATACAAATCTTAAAAAGCGATTCGAAAATCGCCCCTACAACACAATTTTTTTGTGTTCTCTTTATGCTAAATCAGTTTCTAAGCTTTTCCATAATCGAGTCAGGAATGTCATAATTTGCATATACATTCTGCACATCGTCATGGTCTTCGAAATCGTCAACAAGCCCCATTATTTTCCTGGCTTGCTCATCGTCGGTAATTTCAATACTGTTATCAGGCACCATTGAAATCTCAGATGCTTCAATCGGAATTTTCCTATCTTCGAGAGTTTTTTTCAACTGATCATAAGATGCGGGATCGCAGGTTATTTCATATACTTCGCCGAGAGACTCCATATCGTCAGCACCAGCAGAAAGAACGATTTCCATTAAATCATTTTCAGCGACAGCATCGGCTTTGACGGTGATGAGTCCCTTCTTCTTGAACATATAACTGACACAACCAGGGGCTCCCATTGCTCCGCCGCGACGATCAAACATTTTTTTGATTTCCGGGCCTGTTCTACTGCGATTATCAGTGAGAGCATCGACCATAATAGCTACGCCGCCCACCGCGTAGCCTTCATATAAAACCGTTTCGAAATTTACTGAGCCAAGTTCGCCTGTGCCTTTTTTGATAGCCTTTTCGATGGTATCCTTGGGCATATTCCCTGCTTTGCCCTTGTCTATCGCATATCGCAGCGCAAGATTAGCTGATGGGTCGCCGCCGCCATTTTTTGCAGCAACCATTATCATTTTTGCAACTTTAGACCAGACTTTTCCCCTCTTAGCATCATTTATCGCTTTTTTATACTTAATTCCAGACCAATGACTATGCCCTGACATAAAATCTACACCTTAAATATTAAAAAATTATTACTAATGAATTACCTTATTCAAAGGATACACTATTATTCCGGTAGCGCCAGCCCGTTTTAATTCAGGAATCAGCTCCCTTTCCGCCTTGTCATCGACAATAACTTCAACCGCGACAAAATCGCTGTCAAAAAGATTGGATACCGTAGGGCTTTTTTCCGCCGGAAGCATTTTCATAACCTTTTCAAGATCGGACTTCTTAACATTCATCTTCATACCAACCATTGTTTTAGCATCGATGGCGGCATTTAAAAGTACCGAAAGATCTTCAATTTTCTTCCGTTTAAAATCATCTTTCCACGCGTTTTTGTTAGCGATAAACCTTGTAGTGCTTGTAAGAAGTGTATCGAGTATTTTTAGATTGTTCGCACGCAGCGAAGAACCTGTCTCGGTCAGTTCAACAATACCGTCTATCAGCCGAGCTTTAACTTCAGTGGCTCCCCAACTGAACTCAACCTTTACCTTGATGCCCTTTTTCTCAAAATATTTCTTAGTAACACCAACAAGCTCTGTCGCGATTATTCCGCCTTCAAGGTCCTCAGGTTTTTGCACGTTTGACTCATTAGGCACACATAAAACCCACTTTGTAGGCTTGGCTGTGGACTTGCTGTATCTAAGCTCGCAAACTTCGACGACATCTGAATTATTCTCACAAATCCAGTCAAAGCCGGTAAAGCCTGCGTCAAGTACGCCGTCTTCGATATACCTGCTCATTTCCTGTGCACGGAGCATAATAATCTTTATCTGATCGTCATCTATTGCGGGAAAATAACTTCTTTCGCTTCCTGATATATCATACCCTGCCCTTGCGAACAGATCGAAAGTCGCATTTTGAAGGCTTCCCTTTGGAATTCCAAGTTTCAATATTTTTTCAGACAAACCCATTCCTTTCAAAATCACTTACTCTTTTTCTTTACAGTTTTCTCTTTTAAAACTTTCTTGACTGTATTCTTGGATTTAGCTACCGCACAAAGACCTTTTTCGCTAAGTTCAATTATCGTTGCAAAAAACTGATAATTCTGCGTAGCAGGTATCTGCCTTTCGAGAAAACTTTTGATATCCTCAATCGAGGAATCTTCATGAACAATCTCGTTTGCTTTCAGGAACTCTGCCATTTTCTCATTGACAGGTATTGAATGCGACTCGAGGCAAACCAGCATTATATAATTCAGCACAAAATCGGTAAGCACCTTGATTTTTTCAAGCTCCTCGAATGCTTTTCGTTTGCCGAATTCGATAATATAATTTAGCTCAAGGCAGTCATTTCTCTCAAAAACAGCCTGCAAGCTGTTCCGCATATTAGTAGCGACATAATTATTTAATTCACTTTCTCCGCCAAGGACTTCGATAATTTCTTCATCACGCGAAACCCTGACATCATTCCAGTCAACAAAATTGCTGCTGAATTTTTTAATATATTTCTCTGCTTTGGCGGTTCCGAACTTTTCCAGCAAAACCGCAAAAACCATCGCATCGCAAGGATCCGCATATTTTGGTATTTCTACTGTATGTTTGGGATTTACCTTTTTCCAGAACTTGCTGAGATTATCCGAATATTGCTTGCTTTCTTTCATATTATATTCCCGTTAATCATTATCTTCTGGTATTTCAATTTCGCCATCGACAGGTTTATCTTTATATTCTTCTGCCGCTTTATCTATCAGATTAAGTATCTCAAGCGTTTTCTTATACTGTTCGTCCATACGAAAGCAAAACCGCGGCATAAATTTTGCAGTTACATACTTTGACGATAATACCCGGATATGATTATTCGCGTTTTCAATTACTTTAAACGTGGTCATTTCCTTGGCCTTGTCGCCTGCATAAATACTGAGATAAATATCAGCAGTTTTCATATCGGGCGTCAGCTCGACCCTGGTAACAGTAATCATCCCGTGAATCCTGGGATCGCTGAGATTATTAAGTATAGCCTCACTTACCGCTTCTTTGATGACTCTTGCCATCTTTTCTTGTCTTCGTGAGCCCATATTAAATCGTCCTGGCAACTTTGACTATTTCAAAGGCCTCTATCACATCATCAATTTTAACATCGTCGAAATTTGCGATCTTAATTCCGCACTCGAAACCTGCACGAACTTCGCGTGCATCGTCCTTAAAGTGTTTCAGCGACTCTATCGTACAGGAATCCTTGATAATAATGCTATCCCTGATGAGCCTTATTTTCGCACTTCGTTTAACGATACCGCTGGTAACATAACTGCCTGCGATGGTTCCAACACCGGTTACTTTAAATGTATTTCTTACGACAAGCCTGCCGAGAAGTTCGATTTTCTCTTCCGGCTCAAGCAGTCCTGACATCGCTTTCTTGAGGTCTTCGGTTATTCTGTAAATAATCGTATAAAGCCGAATATCAACGCCTTCTTCATCAGCAAGTCTTCTAACGTAATCGTCGGAAACGACATTAAACCCGATGATAATTGCCGAGCTTGCCTTGGCAAGTATTACGTCGCCTTCATTTATGCCGCCGACAGCAGCATGAAGTATCTTGATTTTGACCTCATCAGTTGAAAGCTCGTTGAGATATTTAAGAAGAACGTCCACTGAACCTTGAACGTCGGCTTTGAGTACAAGATTAAGTTCTTTAATCTTACCCGCCTCAATTTGATTGAAGAGATTATCAAGGGTAATACGCTGTCTCTGGTAGAGACTTTTCTCTCTTTGAATCTGCTCGTTCTGTTCGGCAGCCTGTTTGGCTTTATTGATATCGTCAAGGCAATAAAACTTATCGCCAGCCTGCGGTACCGCATTAAGGCCTGACACTTCAACAGGCATAGAACTGATTGCCTTGTTGATATTTTTGCCTTTGCTGTCCCTTATCGTTCTGACTCTTCCGTAAGCCTGGCCTACAAGAACAATATCGCCCTTGTTCAACTCGCCTTCTTTCACAAGCAGCGTAGCAACAGGTCCCTGCCCTTGCGTCATCTTTGCTTCAACGACCCAGCCGGTAGCAGGTATCGTCGGGTCAGCTTTAAGATCAAGCAATTCAGATGTATAATCAAAATATTCAAGCAACTCCTCGATGCCTTCGCCGGTCGTGGCACTTGTTTTGACCACTTCGGTTTTGCCGCCCCACTCAGTAGGAACAAGATCGTGTTCTGCAAGCTGCCCGTATATTCTGTTTACATCAACACCGGGAAGGTCAATTTTATTGAGCGCGACAATTATTGTTACCCCTGCTGCTTTTGCGTGATGTATCGCCTCAATCGTCTGCGGCATCACACCGTCGTCAGCAGCTACCACCAGCACGACAACGTCGGTCATATTGGCGCCGCGTGCTCTCATCGCAGTAAATGCCGCGTGGCCTGGCGTATCAAGGAAAGTTACCCTTTTGCCGCCCCATTCAACCTGGTATGCACCGATATGTTGAGTAATACCGCCTGCTTCACCCTGGGCGACTTTTGCCTGCCTGATTCTATCAAGAAGGCTTGTTTTGCCGTGGTCAACATGGCCAAGCATTGTTACAACTGTTGCACGCTTGACGAGATTATTTCTTGGTCTGTCGGCAAAAGCCTTTTCAATCTCATTTTCAGCAGATAATTTCTGTTCGATTACAAGCTCAACACCAAACTCAAGTGCAATCATCTCTGCTATGTCAATAGGGATAATTTGATTGGCAGTTGCCATTAAGCCCTGCTTGAAGAGCTTTGTGATAATATCACTGACTTTGGCACCCATTGCCAAACCCAAATCTTTGACAGTTATCGGTTCGGTAACGGTAATTTTTTCGGCCCTTTTATGTTCTGATACCATCTCCGATGCTTTTTTGGATGCAATCTTACGTGAAGGCCTGCCTCTGAAAATTCCGCCGTCAGCGGCTTCAATCCTGGCTAGTCTTTCTGCCCTGTCCTTATCCCGAAGTTTCTTTTTGCCCTTGTGAGCATCAGTGTCAACATCGGCAACTTTGCTTTTAATTTTCTTTCCTTTGCCAACAACAACAGGCTCCGCCGCCTTAGGCATCAATGGCGTAGTAGTTGGACCTTTAAATCTCGGCCTTTCGGTCGTCGTCGTCATTACTGGCCTTGGTTTGGCCCTGCTGCCAGGTCTTACAACATCAGGCGATTCAACTCTGATAACTTTCGGACCCGAAAGCTTAACAGGGGCCGGTTTTCCAAGCATCGGACCTGCTGGTACAACATCTTCAGGCCTTTGCTGAGGCACCACAAAATGAACACCTACCGGCCTATCCGGCTGATCAGAAAGAAATGCAGGAGAATCCTGCACCATCATCGTTTCAGGTTCTGCAATGACAGATTCTGATTCTGACTGACTGACTGGGGCTTCTGAAGATTGCGATTCCTCGCTGGTTTCCGCCTGTTCCGGCAATTCCGTCACAGAAGATATTTCTTCAGTTTCTTCAGCCGATACATCGGCACTGTCCGTTGTTTTCTTTCGCTTTACACGAACTTTCTTGAGGTCAACAGGCTTTGAACTTTCAATTGCTGTTGTTGTATGTTCGCCTTCACTGAACCATTCAGTTATCGTGGCAGCCAAACCAGCAGAGATCACCGACATATGGTTTACTACCATATCGAGACCTTCTGCCTGGCATTTTTCGACTATCGCCTTGCTCTGAACACCAAGCTCCTTAGCAAGAATATGTACTCTCGTGGCTGCCAAATTGAACTCCCTACCTATAATTTCTGAAAGTTTTTATTTAAATTTTATGAATCTGCTTTAGCACGTTTTTCCCGAAGCATAACTTCTTGTGCCTTCGTCTCTGACGCTCTTGTCTTTGCCAACCGGGCCTCATCGGATGCTTTTTCAACTACCGCCTTGGCAAGTTCAACATCCATGCCAAGATCCGCTATCAATGTCTCGGCTCCGACTTCTTCAATATCAAGCACGTTAATAACACCAAGGGCGATAAATTTATCGACCAGCTTATCAGACGCGCCATCAATGGAATTTACAAACGCCGTAAGCTTTTCAACTTCACGGTTGTACTCATCAGGAGTAAGAATATCTATATCCCAGCCTGTAAGTCTGGCTGCAAGCCTTACATTCTGTCCATGTTTTCCAATTGCAAGACTAAGCTGATCTTCATCTACGACTACTGTCGCCCGTCCAAGCTCAAAACAAAGTGCCATTTCGCTGGTCTTTGCAGGCATCAGAGCATTTGCTATCAGCGCCTGGGAGGAATCGCTCCATCGCACTATATCGATTTTTTCGCCGCCAAGCTCGTCAACGATGCTTTTTATTCTGCTGCCGCGGATT
Source organism: Candidatus Kuenenia stuttgartensis (assembly GCA_945890885.1). Lineage (GTDB taxonomy): Bacteria > Planctomycetota > Phycisphaerae > Sedimentisphaerales > CAMDDF01 > CAMDDF01. The sequence goes on from CAMDDF010000014.1 coordinate 23,131, forward strand.
CCCACGCAAGCACCGACAGCGTCAACTTTGTCGTCGTTGCTCAAAACCGCTATTTTCGTTCGATATCCTGCTTCACGGGCAAGCGTTTTAATTTCAACTATTCCTTCGGTTACTTCGGGAACTTCAAACTCAAACAGCCTGCGGATAAATTCAGGATGGGTTCGCGAGAGAATGATCTTTACCTGACCAGATACCTGCTTGACATCGAAAATCATCGCGCGAACTCTTTCGCCGACGTGATGGGTTTCGCCGCTTATCTGTTCAGACTTCGGAAGAACCGCTTCTGTTCTGTTATCAATATTGACAATCAGCGAACCGCCCTCGAAACGTGCCGCGATACCGCCGACTATTTCGCCTTTTCTTTGAACATAATCCTGGAAGATGCTCGTTCTTTCGTCAGCTTTGATTTTCTGTATCATCACCTGCTTTGCAGTCTGGGCCGCAATTCTTCCCAGCGTGCTAATGTCAATCGACCTGCCGTCAACGGAGGCTGAGATGGAACCATTTACGCGGTCTATACTTACAATCACTACGCTTTCAGCATTATCGCTGTAATCTTTCTTGATTGCCGAGGTCATTGCTGATTCAAGATCAACAAATATTGACTCTCTGTCGATGTTTTTATCACGCGCGATATTGTCAATAATTCTAACTAATTCCTGACTCATATTGTCCCATCCAACTAAAATATCAAAAAAACAGGAAACCTCATCGCATGACAAGATTTCCATTTCCAACACTCCGATCTGCTGTATTTACGATTTTACTCTATAATATATCTCCAGCTGTAAAATCGCTCAGCACATCGGACCTGAAGTGGAAAACCACGCTTAAAGGCCCAAAAAAACGCTTAAAATGCGCACAAAGTCCCAATTTTGACCTATGCCTGCGCACTGACTTTTAATCCTGATACTAACATCTATCCTGAATCCTATAAAAAATAAATCTTTAGCCGGTGAGTTTAGCTTATAACCAAGGCAATAGTCAAGAATTATCTTAATAATTATTGTTCAAGATAAACTAGGTTTTCTTTTATTTATCAAAGGTTATTTGTTGATTTTAATACCGAGAACAATATAATCCCAAAGGCGATATTATTTAATATTAAGAGGTTCCCTGTCTTGAAAATTGTGCATATCATCACCAGACTTATACTCGGCGGAGCACAGGAAAACACCCTGATTACCTGCCTTCAGCTAGCCCGGAGAGGCCATGACGTAACCCTGATTACGGGCCCAGCCATCGGCCCGGAGGGCGATTTGTACGAAAAAATACGTAAAGCACCCTTCAAAACCATAATGCTTGACGAACTAATAAGACCAATAAGACCAATAAATGACACTATCGGGTATTTTAAGCTCAAAAAAGTCCTTAAAAATCTAAAACCAGACATCATCCACACACATTCCGCTAAGGCTGGCATACTCGGCAGATACGCTGGCGATGCCCTGCTCGGCAAATTCGGAAACAAACAACTGCCAGCAATAGTCCACACTATTCACGGCCACTCTTTCGGCCCATACCAATCGCAATTGTTAAATAAATTTTACATTTCAATCGAAAAAGCCGCCGCCAAAAGAACCGATGCTTTCATCTGCGTCGCGGACCAGATGACCACCGACGCACTCGAAGCTGGCATCGGAAGGCCCGAACAATTCACCACCGCGTATTCAGCAATTGAGCTGAATGACTACATCAGACCATACTCCCAGCAGGAAATAAGCGATTTCCGCCGAAAATACGGAATAAACGAGCAGGCTACCGTGCTGGTAACCATTGCCAGACTGTCCCCGCTGAAAGGCCACGAATACATCATAGAATCCGCAAAAAAGCTTGCGCCAAAATTCGAAAACTGCATCTGGCTCTTCATCGGCGACGGTGCCTTAACCGACCAGATTAAGGACATGATAAAACTCAACAGCCTGCGATACAAATTCATCTTCACCGGCCTGTTGAAACCATCACAAATCCCGCTGGCGCTGCACGCATCAGATATTCTTGTGCATACTTCGATGCGAGAAGGCCTAGCACGGGTATTGCCGCAGGCGATGCTGGCAGGAGTACCGGCAGTCAGCTTCGATGTCGGCGGCGCTGCGGAGGTGGTAAATGAAAATACCGGCAGACTTGTAAAAGCTGGCGATATTGACACACTGACAAATGCCTGCGAAGAATTGATGACAAATGAACAACTTCGATTGCAGCTTGGCCAGGCAGGCAAAGAATCTGTAATCAAAAAATTCGCCCCTGAAACAATGGTTGACACAATAGAATCGGTCTATAAAAAACTTTTAACATAGATTTTGTTAGTCCACCTGTCATCCCCGCGCAGGCGGGGATCCAGAAACAGCCGCCGAAAGCGACATCGCCGGAAAAGAATGAAAGCATGGAACGTCAGCGACACGAAAGAAATATTAGAGCACTTTAATATTTTCTGTACTCATTTAGGCCGTCGCGAGGACGAGGCTGGCAAAGAAGATTGCACAGGAATATTGAAATATTGCGAGCAAATCTGATGCCGCCAGCCGAAGCCGCAACAGGCATAAAGCGTACACGAAAAATTAAATTGCTCTAAGTACCTCAAAACAAAAAGCCCGCCTGGTTTTCACCAAACGGGCTTTTTTTGTTAACTCTATTGACTACAATTATTTGTTAAGAAAATCAAATGGAGAGATATACTCGCCGAATTTATTCTTGGCTTGATTCAGCCTGTCTCTGGTTTCAGCGAAAGTCTTGTAAACTACTTCCGGCGTATCAGAAACCGTTTCGCGATATACCTTTTCAACTCTGTCAATTTTGGCAAGCAATTCCGGCACCCGGATAGTAAACTGCTCAACGTAGTTCTGCTGGGTGTATTCCTTGCCGAGGCTTTCCTTAAAGAGTTTGGCCAGGTCTTCATATTTAGGAATAAAACCTGTCGGGGTCTTTATCGCATCAACGTCGCCGTTGGCACGAAGTTCGGCCCAGAGAATCCAGATTTTTTTATCGAGCATGCCGTTGAGATATTTGCCTTCTTTGTTCTTCAGGAAGTAATTGACCGAGAACACCGGAGGAACATTTTTAACTCCGTTTGCAAAATCGATGTTATTCTGAATATACTTTCCAAGCGGTATCGCAAGGAAGTCCATATTGCTCATCAGGTTAAATGTTCTTACGCCAGCCTGTCCGATTGTTGCAGCGGTGGTTTCAGATTCAATTGATGCGCCCTTTGCGATGATGCCTTCTGCCCAGCTAAACGCCTGTTCAACCGGCACGCAAGTATCGCTGTCTCTTCCGCCGTAAACTACTGCTCCGACAGGTACGCCCTCTGGAGCATTTATCTGCGGGTCTTGATTTGCCAAAGCTGAAATCCTGATGGTATATCGAGCATTCTTATGTGAAGGAGGAACAGCTCCATCTGCATCTGTCATTCCTTTTTTCCACTTGCCCTGGAAGTTAATACCTTCATCGGGCGTGTCTTTACCCATTCCGACCCAATAAGGTGTTCCATCATTAATGAGGACATTACCGAAGATGACTTCGCCTTCGGAAGTGAGCGCCTTATATATTACCGGGTCGCCTGATGGCTTTACATCTTCGATGATTCCGAAAATTCCCTGTTCAACGTTTACACATCTCATCTGGCCGTCAATCTTGCGGAGATATGCGATATCGTCGCCGATGATGGTCTGTTCGGGCAGCATAGCTGTCGAGGTTTTGCCGCACGCCGATGGAAACGCACCGGTAAAATATGTAACCCTGCCGCGAGGGCCATGAACGCCCATAACGAACATATGCTCAGCAAGCCAGCCTTCTTTGTCAGCTTTATTGATTGCAAGCCTCAATGCCAGCTTTTTAAGACCTACGGTATTGCCCGCGTATTGGGTATTGACGCTATAAACTGTGTTGTCGAAAAGGTCTATATAAATTCTCTTGTCTTCCATATTCTTCGATACCGCTCCATCAAGCTCACCCTGACTGTGGAGGAAACGGAAGAAATCGTTCGGGCCTGAGCCTGCTTTTTTGAACTGCTCATAGCCGCTGCGGTAGAGAATATTTTCGCTGTGTACAACGTAAGCAGAGTCCGTAATCTGAACACACGGAATCGAAAATGGCGAACCTGTCGGGCCAAGACAGAAAAACGCTATAAGCATTTCTCGGCCTTCCATCCAGTTTTTAAAGAATCCTCTTATCTCAGCCAGCCCTTGTTCCTTTTCGCAGCTTGCGATTCTTTTGCCTAAGTCAACACCTTTTGGCAGCAGATATTTGGTCTTGCCTTTGTCTCTGCCCTGATCGTTGGCATTGTCGAAGTGATAGGTATGGCCTTTTGTCTTCAATGGCGTTTCGCCACCCGTTTTTATGGATGTTGCACGAATATAATCAGCGTCCTGCTTGCTGTCTGTGCAAACAAAGACTGTCTTGGGATTACACAGCTCAATAGCCTCAGCTACAAACTTATGCATCCGGTCATTTTTTATTTCAGTTAGCTTGACGAAATTTTCATTTGACATCCTGCTTTTCAGAAAATCTTTTACGTTTTCCACTGTTTCTCCTAAATTAAGTTGTTGTTTACGTTCGCACTACAGCCGATTTAGCTGGGTACAAAATCTTGCAGATTCTACATAAAACAAACTAAATGTCAACATATTTTTTTCTGCAATTCCAAAAAGAAAACCCTATGCCGTTATAAGCAACATAGGGTTTGGGTCTTATTCTGAATTTTTATGTATTTTCAGGCAGTCTGGACTGCCTTTTTCTGGGTAAACATAGAAACCACAATCAGCGTTAGAAAACTAAGCGGTATAGAGAATATACCGGGCTGATTGAATGGTATCGGAGCCATCTCTTTTGACAGTCCATAACGGACATACATATCCGGCGAAAGCAGAATTATGCCTATCGAAGCGACAATACCCACAATGATGCTGGCGATGATGCCTGCTGCGGTTGTCTTTTTCCAGAACAAAAGCATCAGTATCGCGGGTAGATTGGCAGAGGCAGCCACCGCAAATGCCCACCCGACAAGATACGAAACATTCATTCCCTTAAATACTATACCAAGTATTATCGCTATAAGGCCGATTGTGAACGCTGCCGACTTGCCGATGACAACTTTCTGCCTATCGTTAAATTCAAGGTTAAAAAATCTGTCCAGCAGGTCGTGCGCCACAGCGCCAGACGCGGCAACGATAAGGCCGCTAACGGTTCCCAGCACTGTTGCAAAAGCTATCGCTGAGATAATCGCGAACAATGCCGTACCGAACGAACGTGCAAGCAGCGGTGCAGACATATTATCATCAAATGGATTTACTACCGAGTTGGTCATTGCCCCAAGGCCCATATAAAGCGTCAGCACATAGAAGAATCCAATTGCGGCAATTGCTACGATAGTTGATTTTCTTGCACATGCCTGGCTTGGAACTGTGTAATAGCGAATAAGAATATGCGGCAAAGATGCCGTTCCAAGGAACAGTGCAAGCATAAGAGATGTAAAGTCGATTTTTTCGAGAAGAGTTCCTGACACTTTGAATTTTTGTCCCGGCCTCATTATTGCATCGCCGCTGGTTATTGTCGGACCAAAAAGAGATACCGCATAGCCATCTTCAGTGAATTTAGCTACCGATTTCCATCTTTGAATCTTCGTTTGCGGATCAGTCAATATTGCCAGATATTTAATTGGACCAACCGGGCCGGTCGTTGCCTCAGTGCCGGTTTTGCCGCTGATTTGCGTTAAATTCCCAAGCAGTAGTTGATCATTTTTGCCTGCTTCAACGCCATTGATAAGTTTACTGCCATCAGCTTTTTCCATCATTGCAGCAAGCTGGTGAAGCTGAGGTTTATCGCTTTCGGAACCGTCGGATTTCCACCATGTTTTGATACCATCTTTTGAGAGAACCACGATTTCATCTTTGTTTCCATTGAGCGTCATTGAATGGTCAAATTTATAACCTTCAATCGTCAGATCGCTGCCGACTCTTACAGCATCAACCGTCTTGTATTCATAGAACGGCATGCTTCCGCCCTGATCCGGCGTTGTTGAAAATCCGCGATAACAGACCGCTACCACAACAACCGTTGAAAAAACTATCAGCAGGCCGCCTTTTAAGAACTGAACATAAGTAGTAGATGTCATACCAGCCGTTGCCACAATATAAATAACTATCGCACCGACCATCATAACACCGACTGCATGCGGCAAACCAAGCAATGGCGTAACAAGTACGCCCGCTCCCACCATCTGAGGGATAAGATAGAAAATAGAAACAACAAGTGTGCTTATGCCGGCAGCAAGCTGAATACCTCTGCTGTTGAAAGTTGAATCCAGAGCATCGGTAAATGTATATTTGCCAAGTCGTTTCATCGGCTCTGCAACGACAAACAGTGCAACTATCCAGCCTGCAAGATAGCCGATTGAATACAGGAAGCCATCATAACCAAGCGTAGCAATCATTCCGCATATACCAAGAAAAGATGCGGCGGAAAGATAGTCGCCCGCAAAAGCTATTCCGTTCACTGCCCAGTGGATTTGTCCGCCAGCGGCAAAATAGTTACTGGCTGATTTGGTTTTATTTGACAGAAAAAAACTCAGTCCGAGTACAAACGCAACAAAAACTGCAAAAATAGTAATAGCCATTATCAATCTTCCTTATTTGTTACCCTTTGGGGTGTTTAGTTCTCTTTCTTTTAGTGTACACATATGGTTGTAAATCAGGGCCAGTATCATCGCAAAGATAATCAGCCCAAAGCCGTACACAACCGCAAGATTTAAGCCGAAAATAACAATACTATTCATCAGGCTGCCCTTGATGAGATTTATTGCCACAAAACCGGCATAAATAATCCCATAAATGATAAACATAACCACTCCAAGACGCATCTTATAGTTGGATGCATTATCTTTTTTTGTTTCTATGACTGGCTTGTGTAACATACCATAATTCCTTTACAGATAAGGGTTAACATTGATTATTCTGTCGTATAATCGCTCCGATGCCGACAGATTAAGCCTGCTAGTTTATGTGCAAAAGAAAATAACCTCAAGGAATTAATCAAAAAAATTGATATTTCTAAAACAAACACCTCAAAAAAGGCTTAAATATAAAAATTATTTTATATTTATTTTTTTTGTAGATGTTCACTGTATTTAAGTATATGTTTGCCGAAAAGAAAAAAGCGAACGGTTTTTGATGTCGTTCGCTTTTGTGGGACCATAATATATCTTTGTGTCATTCTTCTTTTATTTTACGTACGAGTCTCGTCAATTCATTAAGTCGCCACTCTATGGATGAAAGCACCCAGAGTTTAAAATGATTGACACGCATCTGACAATGAATGAGATAGATTATTTTTACCGAAACCGCCGCAGAAGCAAGCTCTATCATTAGAAGCCTCACTGGTGTGCTATTGACCATAATCGAAATCAAAAGACAGAGTCCTGTGGCAACAATAAGTACCCCGTTGAATAGTTTGCTGTGAAACTTGGGTATCCCGCCAACTGATCCGATAATTGCACGGATGCGTTCCTTATCTTTCTGAAAATTCGCAAGCTCCTTTTTTAGATCCGCAAGTTCCTGTTCCACATTTGCGTTATCCTTATCATTGTCCATAGTAGTCCTCTTATCTGGAATTTCCCATATAACCACACATATTATCGCTCAGACGCTTTCGCTGGGCACAAAACCTTGCCGATTCTACACATAAAACAAATTAAGCGTCAATCTATTTTTGCTATAAATTAAAAATAGAGAGCCCTTATGATCACTATTCTGGTTTTTTGTGCCAGAGTTTAACACTGAGCAAATTCTTGATTTGCCGGATTCTGTTGGGATGGATCAGCAGAATGAATACCCCGCCGACGATATTGCCCAATGTAACCGGCAGAATGTTTTTAAACATAACTCCCTGCTCA
>CAMDDF010000015.1 GCA_945890885.1 Candidatus Kuenenia stuttgartensis
ACAACAGGATTGCATCTTTCAGAGTGGCCCACCGCAGCGACAACATTGTATTTTTCGGCTAAGGCAACAATTCTTTTGCCCTGTTTAGAATTGGCCGCCAGCGGTTTTTCAATCATCACCGCAATTTTATTTTTAATAAACAGTTCCGCCATCTCCAGATGAAAAATCGTCGGCACAGAAATAGTAACCGCATCGACCTGGCCGATAAGTTGCTTAGGATCGGTAAAACTTTGGCAGCTATACCTGTCAGCAATTTCTTTGGATTTGTCTTTATCGACATCGCATACGCCAATGAACTGAGCCTGCGGCATCGTAGAGTAAACTTTCGCGTGGATGTTACCCATCTTGCCGGCACCAACAACAGCGGTTCTAATTTTTGTCATAGCAAAAACTCCAATCCTTAACAGCCTATCCGCTGTAAAATTCGGAAATTATCTGAACAGTTCAAGATATCTGCCGAATCGCTGTTTGCTTGAATTGATTATCGAGGTACACATATCCTTGACATTAGGGTCGCTGGTTTCATCATTGAGCTTCTGTGCTTTTTCGAGAAGAACCCCATCGGCACGATACAATTTTTTATATGCGTCATAAATATTTCCGCGAGCCTGTTCATCAAGTTCTGCGCGTAGGAGCCCCCTTTTGTTTATAGCCCTGATTTCCGGCGGGTAATGTCCGCTGACAATCAAAAACGGCGGTATATCGTGATTTATTCCTGACAAACCTGAAGCGTAAACCCACTTGCCGATGGTAGTGAACTGATGCACCTGCACCATTCCGCTAAACCACACGCCGGTATTGACGTGGCAATGGCCGCTAATCTGGGAGTAGTTGCTCATTACGATTTTATCGCCGAGCGTAACATCGTGGCCGAGATGTACGCCTATCATAATTAGATTTTGATTTCCAACGATAGTCTTATGGCCTGGATGCATGCCGGGATGAATAGTAACATTTTCGCGAATAACATTATCATCGCCGATAATCAGCTCCCCGCATTCATCGTTCATCTTCTTGCCGAGAATCTGGGGCGATTTTCCTATGACACAGTTTGCGAAAAGCTGGTTTCGCTTTCCGATTTTTATACCATTTCCAATAACAACGCATGCATCAAGAATGCAGTCATCGCCAATAACTGAATTTTTACCTACAACGGCGTTTGGGCCAATAATTACATTTTCGCCAATTTGAGCATCTTTATCAACCACTGCCGAAGGATGTATCTGTGACATAGTGTTTATTTTACCTCGTTACAAAAAAATTAAACTTGTTCATCGTCAACTAACATAAATTTAATATCAGCCTCGGCAACTACATCGTTGCCAACTTCGGCATGACATTTACAATGTCCCATTCTGCTTTTAACTTTTACCACTTCGCTGATGAGCCTGAGCTGGTCGCCCGGCACAACCGATTTGCGAATTCGCACTTCATCCATACTTACAATAACCGCCAGCTTGCCGGTATTCTCAAGCGTCTGCGAAAACAGCAAGCCTGAAACCTGAGCAAGGGCTTCAACAATCAAAACACCGGGCATAATCGGCGTACCAGGAAAATGCCCCTGGAAAAACTGTTCGTTGAAAGTAACATTCTTCAAGCCGACAATTCTTTTGTTTGGTTCTATTTCTATAACGCGGTCAACAAGCAGGAATGGATACTTGTGCGGCAAAATACGCTGAATTCGCTTAATGTCCAGCAATGCGTCCGTGCCTGATTTTTGTTTCCTCTGCTGCTTTCCGAGAAGTTCGAATAACTTTTCCGCAAGCATATGATTTTGCTTATGGCCGCTTTTGTAGCATACAACTTTTCCTACAATCGGGGCACCAGCCAAAACAAGGTCGCCAATGAGATCGACAACTTTGTGCCGAACACATTCATTTTCAAATCTGAAACTGTTCTTGATTGGACCTTCGGAATTTATAACAAGAATTTCACGCGGGCTAAGATGCGTACCGATGCCGTGAGCCTGAAGCTGCATTGCTTCGGCCTCAAGAAGAAATGTACGGGCAGAGGCGAGGTTTCGCTCATAAGAATCAGTGCTTACCTGACAGGTATAAAGCTGTCTTCCTATGCCGGTATGAGCGGTATAGTCCATATCAAATGTTACGCTGAGACAATCATCTTTTGAAGGCAGAGCGTAGATGCTGCTTTCGCCATCGAGAATAGCAATCGGCTCAGTTATTTCAATTTTTGTTCGTGGTTCGTTTTGCACCTTAAGGCCGGTTTTTTTTAATGTCCGGAAATATTCAAGGCTGCTGCCGTCAAAGCCGGGCAACTCGGAAGCGTTTATCTCGATGATGACGTTATCGATTCCAAGAGCGCTCACCGCGGCAAGGCAATGCTCGGTGGTTTCAATTGTCTCAGCGCCTTTTTTCAGAGCGGTTCTTCTGCCTCGTTCGATAAGATTTTTAATATTTGCAGGTATGCGGAGCGGAATCTCAAGGTCTGTGCGCAGAAAAACTATGCCGGAATTTTCCGGTGCAGGCTTAAAAGTTATTTTAACGTCCTGGCCAGTAAATAACCCTTTGCCAGACAGTTTCACTTCATTTTCAATTGTCTGCTGAAGATTCAAGTTTCTCTACCTTTTTCGTTAACAGCTTGACCTGTTTAATCAACTCCGGCAATTTACTAACAGCTACCGACTGTTTCATAGCTTCTCTTGCATCAATCGCTGGTGCACCAAGAACATCACTTCCTGCCGGTACATCGGCCATAACACCTGATCTTGCGCCGATTCTTGCAAGGTCGCCAATTTCAACAAGATTGGCTATACCAGTTTGGCCCGCGACAACAACGCCGTTGCCGAGTTTAGCGCTGCCGCCGATGGCAACCTGTGCAACTATCAGACAGCACATTCCGATTTTAGCACCATGTCCGATTTGAATCAGATTATCCATCTTCGTGCCAGCTCCGATTATTGTATCACCGAATTTGCCGCGGTCAATACAGCAATTTGCGCCGACATGGACGCAATCTTCAATAATCACGCCGCCGTTGTGCGGTATGAGTTTATGCTGGCCGTCCAAAAACGAATAGCCATAGCCAAGTGCGCCTATAATCGCACCTGCCTGTATTATACAGTTTGCGCCGATTTTACAATTATGATATATCACCACGTTTGCATCAATTCGCGTATTATTCGCTATGGTGGTATTTTCGCCGATAGATACGTTCGGGCAAATTATGCTATTTTCGCCTATGCTGACATTATGTCCAATGTAAGCGTTAGCACCTATTGAAGCGGAGCTGGCAATTTTCGCAGAACTTTCAAGCACAGCCGATGGATGTATCCCTGCCGCTGGCGGCGTAAGCTTTGGAGCAAACAAATTCAAAACATCAATAACGGCAGCCTGCACATTTTTGACGACAAGCTGAGGCTTTGGGAAATTATCAATCTTTGCAGCAACAATTACCCCTGCTGTCTTACTTTTTTCCAGCTTATTCAGATGTTTGACATTTTCCATATAACTAAGCTTATTTTCGTCAGCCTGATCGAAGCTAGTCAGCTCGGTTATTTCAACGGAGCCGTCCCCGATAAGTTGGGCATCTATTTTCTTGGCAAGGTCTGTAAGGCTAATACTTTTCATAATTTTCAAATTCCGAAACCAGAATGTTCAATCAAATGTTAATTAGTAACCTAATCCTTATTTGGCATCAACAGCAGCGAGTACTTCGTCCGTCATATCAACGCTTTCATCATAGTACATCACTTTGCGAGTCCTTATCGTAAGAACAAGCTCTTTCGAATTCATTGCAGGTATCTCGCGGGTCAAATCTGCATTTCCGTCAAGCACGATGGATATGCCTTTTGCGACAGCCAAATCTTTGATGCTTTCGCTGATTTTTTCATACATTCCCTCTGTCCACTGCTTTTCACGCAGAGACATCAGATTCTTTTCAAACTCCTTTTTGGCTTCCAGATTCGCTTCTTTCTCCATAAGCTTTCTGGTCATATCAAGATAATCAGAACTTCCCTTTACTCTTGTTTCGAGGGCTTTTCCATCTTTCTGTATTTCTTCATTAAGGGCCTTCAAATCAGCCTGTATTTTTTCAACATCAGACTGCATCTGTGTCATAAATTCCGTATATTTTTTGGATGTCTGTAAAATATATCGAACATTAACAACCGCAATTTTTGGCGCTTGCTGAAATTTGGCCTTTGACTCGGCAGAGGTCTTATCCATAATTACTATCGACATCAGAAAAACACAAACCAGTAATAGAATAACAACACTTTTATTTCTCACGATATTTCCTTTCATATTTTTTTATGATTTATTTAAAATAATCTTCCTACTGAGAAGCTGAATACCTGTGTATCATCCTCATCTTCTTTTGTTACAGGTGCTGCCAGCTCAAATCGCATCGGCACCGGCCCGAACCACTGCGGTATCATAATTTGTATGCCTATACCAACCGCTGATCTGACGCTGCCGCTGTCAATTAAGCCCGCATCACCAAAGAACAATGCAGACACCATTTCACCCTGACCGAGCGGAACAGCCAGCTCGCTGCCGCCTGTCATAATCCAGTCACTACCAATGGGGTCTTTTCTTCTCGTTGAGCCGGGTGCAGTGCTAAGCCCTCTTGTGCTTACGCCGCGATATTCAAATCCGCGAATCGAGCCTGTGCCACCACCATAGAATTTTTCGAACGGCGGAGCATCGCCTATTATTGATGCCGCGCTAACTCTGGTAGCTAAGACAGTTTTTCTTTCTGCTAAATCTTCGTAAACCGTATTGTACCATCTGTTGCTTGCAGAACCGACTTGGAATGTTTCTACGCCGGTAACCTGTTCAATATCGCAATCGAAAATGTATCCTTTGGTTGGATTATACTTATCATCAACCGTTGATTTTCCTGTGAATAGTTTTATGCCCAAAACGGAATTAGAGCCTTTGTAATCTTTAATTTCCATCGGAGCATCCCAGTCAATATCTCCAACGTCAACATTTTCAGCCCTGAAACCTATGCCTCTGTACCAACCATTGTGGAAACGTTTCTGGAAGCTGACGTATCCTTTGAGGCGGTCTTCTTCGTAGGATTCTCTCTCGCGTGTATAACTCGACAATACCGTATCTAATTGAATCGGCTTGTCATAGAGATACGGCTCTGTGAAACTGATAGAATATCTGCTGTATTCGGTACCAGGCTCAAGTGCAATTCTTAATTTTTGCCCTGCACCGCGATAACCTTTGCCAGCAAGAAAATCGCTGAGGCTGTCCGGCGTATCCGAAATATCGAGATTTCGCTGCTCATAAATTATCTGACCCACAACGCCATCGTTGCTTCCTACGCCTGCACCAAATAAAATCATGCCAGTCTGACCTTCAGCGAGAGAAACAAGAACATCCTTTTTATAGATGCTGTCATTTGCATCAGCCGCAAGTTTGTCGCCAGTGCCATTTGCATCATTTGCATCATTTACATCATTTGCATCATTAGCGTCAACTACGGGAGTAATCAAAACCGATTCTGCATAAGTTTCGCGGCGTACATTTTTTTCAAGTGATCCGGTTCCGTCACCTTTTGCAATATCCGCGTTATACCATTCCCCCGGCTGGAAATCGTATTCGTCAAGCACTCGCCGAACTACTTTGTCGTGTGTCTGTGAGTTGCCGGCAACATTGATTTTGCCGATTCTGAACTGTTTGCCCTCCTCAGCATCAAAAACAACTTTCACTTTGTCCTGGCCGACAAAGTCACGATTCATTGCAACTTTGGCATCGACATAGCCGCGTTCTTTATACGCAGCAAGAATCTTTTCGGAATCGTATTTTGCTTTTTCTTCGCTATAAACCCATCCCTTTACAAGTTTTGTTTTCTGCGTCAGCGTCTCGAACCCCAGAGCGTTATTTCCGGTAATTAGAATATCATCGACCGTGAAAACCTGGCCTTCGGTGATTTTGAATGTTATCTCAGAGGCAGCGTTGTCGTTATAATACTTTTCAACTACATCGACCTTGACATTGATAAAACCTTTTTCGTGATAGGCTTTTTCAATTTTGATTTTATCTTCTTCGGCGGTTTTTACATTATAATAATTAGGCCAGAAAAACCATTTTTTGGTTGTTGTTTTCAGTCCTCGTTTAATTTCTTTATCGACTATCACGATATTTCCATCGTAGTCAACTTTTTTGACCTTGCATCGCGGGCCTTCGATGATAGTGTAATTTACCTTGCCTGCTTCAAGCTGATTGGGGTCAAGGGAAACTTCAGCAAAGGTATATCCCTTTTTTTTGTAATAATCCTTGAGTTTATCAATGTTTGTCTGTGCAATAAATTTGTCGAGGTAATCACCCTTAACAAAATCGAGCTGCTTTAAAAGCACACGGTCCTTTATTTTCATATTGCCGCTAAGATTTATTTCGCGGGCAAGATTTTTTTCATAAACCGCAAATGTCAGAATAATCTTATCATCCTGAAGCTGGGTATTGTAATAAGCGTATTCAACTCCATCTAAGCTGGCGACTCTCTCGATATCTTCATTTACCACCTCAGGTGAAAAAGCAAGTCCCTCTCTGCTGCGAACCTTGGTTAAAATCATCTCACTTTTAATTGAAACATTACCAGCTACTTTAATCCGGCTGATTTCTTTTCCTCTTAGCTGCTCAACGCTTTCAGCAGCAAGAACCAGGCCGACAATACAAAATAATAAAAACACTATGCCCGATGATTTTATGACCGACAATCCATTTGCTTTCTTCATATCATCTCCTGCTAGGTACGTTAAAACGGCTCTGGTATAAAAGTAAGAGTTTCAAATCGCGTGAATTGCTCCAGGAACGTCAATTTGACGGTACCTGTCGGACCATTACGCTGTTTGGCGACAATGACTTCGGCTTGTTTGTTATCCGCATAGTCCGGCTCGCCTCTGTGGTAATAATCTTCACGATGCAATAGTATAACAACGTCAGCATCCTGTTCAATACTTCCGCTTTCACGAAGGTCGCTCATCCTTGGGCGGTGTCCTTCTCTTCCTTCAGCGGCACGATTGAGCTGACTTAGAACAATAACAGGAACAGAAAGCTCACGAGCCAAGGCCTTCAAATGCCTTGAAATCGTAGTGATTTCCTGTTGACGTGAATCGGCTCTTCCGCCAACGCTCATAAGCTGAAGATAGTCAATCACGATACATTTAATGCCGTATCTGCTCTTTAGCCGTCTGGCTTTTGCTTTAAGCTCCAGCGGTGTCAATGCAGATGTATCATCTATATATAATGGCTTTTCGCTGAGTTCGCTGCCTGTTCGCACGAGTTCTTCGTAGGCGCCTTCTTCAAGATTGCCATGGCGTATCGATTGAAGATTTACCTTTGCCCTTGAGCAGAGAATTCGCTGGGCAAGCTGATGCTGACCCATTTCAAGCGAGAATATCACGACAGGCTTATTATCATCAGCCGCGATATATTCAGCAATGTTCATAGCAAAACTTGTTTTGCCCATACTGGGCCTGCCGGCAATTATTATCATATCGCCGTCATGCAATCCGCAAAGCATATCATCAAGCTCTTCGTAGCCTGTCGATAACCCCTTGACAGGGTTTTCAATATTTTCGATGGCCTGATGAATCAAATCTCTCAGGTTGGAAGTTTGGCTGGTGATTTTCTGCTCAGTAACCTCGAATATTTTACGTTCAGCCTCGTCAAGTTTGTCCCTGACCTGGCCGTCTGATTCATAAGCATTGTTTAAAATATCCGTCGCAGCCGAGATAAGCTGACGCATCATATGGTTTTCTTTGACAACATCAGCATAATACGCCACGTTGGCGGTTGTAGGAACAGAGTCGACGATTTTTGTCAGATATGTAATCCCGCCGATGTCTTCAAGTTTGCCGAGTTGCTTGAGTTTATCCCGAAGCAGAACCAAATCTATGCCATTGCCCGATTCAAACAGACTTACCAGCGCATCATAAACAATCTGATGTTCAAGACGGTAGAACGCCTCAGACTTCAGAAGCTGGATAACCTCGCCGATGCACTGGTTATCCAGAATCATAGAACCAAGCACAGCCGCTTCAGCTTCAAGAGATTCCGGCATAGCCTTATGAAACAAATTCTGCGAAATACCTGACTCTGAAGTGCCCTTGCCGGGATTACTCTGCTTTTTCCTTGACTGATTCAACAGAAGATCCCTCTTGCTGAGCAACAACCGTTACCTTAATGGTCTGAGCAAGCTCAGCTGCAAAACGAATTTGCACCTTATGCTCGCCGACTTCCTTGATGTTTTCGTCCAAACGAACCATCTTGGCGGTAACCTGGAAGCCCTGCTGCTGCAGATTTTCTGCAATATCTTTTTCAGAAACCGAGCCGAACAGATGACCCTGCTCGTTTGTCTTGGCAGCAATAACAACTTCTGCACCTTCGACCGCCTGGCAAACCTTTTTAAGCTGCTCAAGTGCAAGCTTTCTTTGTTCTGCACGCGCGATACGTTCCTGTGCAATGCTCTTTATGGCCTGCTCGGTCGGAACCGTCGCAAGTCTCTGCGGCAAAAGATAATTACGCGCATATCCCTGCTTGACTTCAACAACATCTCCAAGAAAGCCAAGTTTTTCAATATCATCTAAAAGTAAAACTTTCATTTATAAACTCCAAGCAATAACTTCGTTTCAAATAATTTTAACAGAAGTACACAGAGAAAACATTTAAATACAGAACGGAAGAAGACCCATATATCTGGCTCTCTTGATCGCTAATGATACTTTTCTCTGGCACGATGCGCAATTTCCGCTTCTCTTTCGTGAAAAGATTTTGCCGCGATTGGTCAGGAGCTTGGAAAGAACTTCCAGGTCCTTATAATCGACATATTTAACTTTCTCACGGCAGAAACGACATTGCGTTTGTTCGCGAACAATCGTCGCTGGTCTTCTTTTTTGCTGTTTTTTTACCGGCTTCATATTTATTTACAACCTTTCAAATTTTATCTAACACTTCTACTTTACAACTAAAAAGGTATATCATCATCGTGAGGTACCTGCTCGAAATCATCCATAGGGGCTGCCTGGCTTGCACCAGCCGCCGCACCAGCGCCTGCACCTGAACTTTTCTGGTCTGGCGTTCCGATAAACTGAAAATTCTCGACAGTTACACGGAGCCTGCTTCTTTTGGAACCATCCTGAGCTGTCCAGCTTTCGAAGGTAAGTCGCCCTTCGACAAAAAGACTCTTTCCTTTGCTCATATATTTATTGAGCGTCTCTGCTGGCTTGCCGAATGATACGCAATCGACAAAACAGGTCTCGTCTCTTTGCTGGCCGGACTGATCTTTCCATTTTCGATTCGTTGCAAGTCCGAATTCGACAACCGCTGTCTGGCTAGGCGTATATTTCAGTTGCGGATCTCTGGTAAGATTTCCTAACAGTAAAACTTTATTATAGCTGGCCACAATAAGTACTCCTTAAATTAAGGGTTTGTATCATCTTTTTGCAGCCGCTATTCTTCGTTTCTCGCAACTTCCTGGGCAACAGCAATCTCTACGGGAGCTTGTCCGGTTCTTTCCTGAATCATCGCAGGAGTTTCTTTCTGCATATCCTCGGCGGTAAGATGATCGCCGCGAAGAATAAGAAACCGCGTAACGACTTCAGAAAGCTGAACGTCTCTTTCAAGACCAACAATTTTTGCAGTTGGTGCTTTGAAATAAGCAAGGAAATACGTACCTCTGTTTTTCTTGTTTATATCATAAGCAAGCTTTCTTTCGTCCCATTTTCTGATTGAAAGAACATCAGCCTGAGCTCTTTCCAGCATGGTTTCAATAGCCTTGACGGTTCCATCCCAGTCCGATGTTGCCTGGGCGCTGTCAACTAAAAACAAGGCTTCATACAATCTTTTTGCAACAGTATCCACTAGATACCTCCTGAAGTTAATAATTTAAATGTCTTCATTATTTTTAACATTAAAACGATTCATAACAGAATCGATATTCTCTCTTAACCAGCAAATTAAAGCCTGCGATGCATTTTCAATCGCATCCTGCAAAAGCTGATTATGACTCGTAGGAATTTTTCCAAGAACATAATCCCTGGAATCGGGCAAATCCGACTTTCCGATACCTATTCTCAATCTTGGGAATTGATCCGAGCCAAGCTTTTGAATAATATCTTTCAGTCCGTTATGCCCGCCGGCAGAACCTTGTGCACGGACTCTTATAACGCCCGGCTCAATAGCCATATCGTCAGTAACAACCATCAAATCGGAATCTTCGATTTTATAAAATCCCTTAATGGCCGATACCGCCTGACCGCTGCGGTTCATATACTCCTGCGGCTTCAACAATATTAACTTTTTACCTTCACACTCTGTCTGGCCGAAAATCGAGGAGAACTTCTTCTGCGTAAATTCCACTGCAAGTTTCTTTGCCAGCAAATCCACCGTTTTAAATCCGACATTATGCCTTGTATCAGCATATTCTTTGCCCGGATTACCAAGGCCTATTATTACTCTGATATCAGACATAGCGGCGGCAGATTATTTTTCTTTTGCTTCTTTATTCTTTTCGGTAAGTACTTCAGGCGACGCTGGTGCGGCAACAGCACCTTCCTCTGTACCCTCTGCGACGGCCTTAACTATCAAAATATGGCAGGAAAGAACCATAGCCGATGGGTCTGTAAGCAATTTTACGCCTTCAGGCAGTTCGATTTCGCCTGCGTGAATTGACTTGCCGATCTCCAAAGACTTAACAGAAACAGGTATTGCTTCCGGAATGTTCGTAACTACGCATTCGACTTCAAGCTTACTGAGTACTTCATCAATAATTCCGCCGGAAAGAGTTCCTGGAGCCGTTCCTTTGAGTACGATAGGAACAAAAACTTTAACTGTTTCGCTAAGATCAACTCTCATCAGGTCAGCATGAATAATGTTTTTTCCAAGATAATCGTACTGAACATCTTTAAGAAGAAGTTTTTCGTTTTTACCCGCTATGTCCATATCAAACAGACGGTGGCCTTTTCGAATGGCCTCGACAAATGCATGGTTGTCAATGGCAACGCTTATCGATGCCTGTTTATGTCCATAAACATTAACCGGCAGCTTTCCCTGCTTACGTGCCACGGCTGAGTTGCTGGTGCCGAGCTTTTCTCTCAATTCTGCTTTTAAACTAAAAGTTTCTGTCATATTAACCTCACAAAAATACTGTATTATTTAGCTGTACATTTTAAACATTGAACTTACGGATTCGTTCCTGTGAATACGCTTGATTGCCTCGCCAAGAAGCTCTGCCACTGATAAAACTTTCAGATTAGCAAGCTCTTTGACTTTGCTGGTTATCGCTATGGTATCGGTAACCACTATTTCATCTATTGGTGCCTGCCGAAGCTTTTCAATTGCCGCACCGGAAAAAACGCCGTGCGAAGCTCCTACATAAATTTTTTCAGCGCCCATGTCTTTAACTAGCTGTGCCGCTCCGCAAACAGTGCCTGCGGTTGAAATCATATCATCGCACATAACGATATTTCGGCCTTTTACGTTTCCGATAACCTCGCCGTGTTCTACTTTGTCGCCGCTGATTCGTTTTTTATGCACAATCGCAAGCTCTCCGCCGAGACGTGCAGCATATCGGGCAGCGGTCTTCATATTTCCCACATCAGGCGAAACAACCGTGAGCTTATCGATTTTTTTGCTGAGAAAATATTTTCCAAGCACCGGCTCCGCGGTAAGATGATCAACTGGAATATCAAAAAATCCTTGAAGCTGCTGAGCGTGCAGATCTATCGCCAAAACACGGTCTGCACCAGCTACCGTTATCAGGTTCGCTACCAGTTTGGCTGTTACAGGTACTCTGCCTTCGTCTTTTCTGTCCTGTCTTGCATATCCGAAATATGGCATCACTGCGGTAATTCTTTTGGCGCTTGCCCTGCGAAGACAGTCGATAAAAATCAAAAGCTCCATAAGATTGGTATCCACTGGCTGAGATGTTGACTGAACAACGAAACAATCCCTGCCGCGTACGTCATCTTCAAGCTTAATAATTTTTTCAGTATCAGGGAACTCTTCAACTTTAGCCCCGCCCAGAGGAATGCCTAAGTACTTGCAAATGGATATCGCAAGACTCGGATTGCTCTTACCGCTGAATATTTTCATATTTTCATCTAAAAACATCAGTTCACCTTGAACTATTTTTTATATTCTTTAAATACACCCGAAAAAGTTTTATTCGGGATTTCTATTCCATCATGTATATAGGCAAACGGGCCTATCTTGCAATTGTCGCCGATTTTCACACTGCCGAATATGCAGGTAAAAGGCTCAATGACGGTATCCTGACCGATTTCTGCACGGGCATCAATCCACGTGTTCGGCGGATCAACAATCGTTACGCCCGAATCCATCAATTTTTCCTGAATACGCGACTGCATAATCTTGCTTACCTGGCTAAGTTGAAGCCTGCTGTTTACGCCGATAGCTTCCTCAGCGGAAACGGCGGTTACAGCAATAACCTTAAGACCTGCCGCAATAATCAGATGCAATACATCGGTTATATAATACTCATTTTTGGCATTATTAGGCTTAAGTTGCCCAAGCATCTCAAAAAGAATCTTATTATTGAAACAATACAGACTCGGATTGATTTCCTTAATCTGCAACTGCTTTTCATTACAGTCGTTATGCTCAACGATGCCCTGAATATTTCCGTAAAGATCACGGGCGATTCGGCCGTAGCCGAACGGATTATCAAGAATCGCGGTGCCAAGCGTCATTACGCTTTTTTCAGACTCGTGCTTGTCAGCGATAGTTTTGAGCGTTTCGCCGCAAATCATAGGGCCATCGCCGCAAAGAACCAGCGTATTACCGTTGAAATCCTTTAGATATTCCTTACAGCAAAGCACCGCATGGCCGGTACCTTTTTGTTCTTTCTGCTCGATAAATACTAAGTCTTTCTGACTGCTGTAGCGATTGATAATCTGGTCTTTGCCGTAGCCTACTATTACGTAAATCTTTGATGCGCCAGCATTTCTGCACGCATCGAAAACATACTCCAGCATCGGCCTGCCGCAGACTTCGTGCAAAACCTTCGGAAGATTGGTCTTCATCCGTGTGCTTTTGCCAGCAGCTAAAATTATCGCAACTTTTTCAGTCATTCTACTTACCTTTTACCAATATAAACTACCCGGCCAGGACTCGAACCTGGAATACGAGTACCAAAAACTCGGGTGTTGCCAATTACACCACCGGGTAATCAACAGAGCAAGTCCTATAATACGGAGCTTAACTATCCTAATAAATAGCTAACGACAGATGAAGAGTACAAACTGTCGCGGAGCCTGCCTGAAGCAAGCGGATTTGACTCTGTCGGAGGCTTGAACCAACCACGCCGCGATAACTGCTGGTCCCGAAAACGACCCCTTGCGACAGAGCACTCTTTAGCTTAAAGAGCTAATAGTATCGGCACAACTTACACTATCAGTACAGAAAATGCAAGAATTTTTCCAAAAAAATCCAAATGTTAATTTAGGCACCTTATTTTATGAACCGGATGCAGACCGGATAGCGGAATTTTTCGCCCTCATTGGCTTTCATTGACGCTATAATAACCATAACAACATCAAATACTATCAAAGCAGGCAACAGCAAAGCACCTATTATGATAAACATCAACGGAAAACAAATAAGTACACCTATAAGTACAGTTATCTGGAAATTCATCGCCTCTTTGCCCTGGTCATCAACAAATGCATAGTCATTCTTTTTCAACTGCCACATAACAAAAGGGCCAAGCACATTGCTGAATGGAATTCCTGTAAGTCCCGCCAGACCAAGCAGATGACAGAGCATACCGAATGTTTTAGCGTCTTTGTTGGTTTCGGTGTCTCTAGTTGGCTGTACAGGATTGACTTGTTCAGATTGAACATTTTCGTCTGACATAATTTTGCCTCCCGGAATTAAGTTAATAAAATTATCAACTAAACTGCCACGAATTATATCCGCAAGGTCTTGATATGTGAAACAAAACTTTAAAAGATTATTTTTTGTCAAAATTGCACAAAAATTATATAATAATCAGGAAATATTGTCACAAAATCAAGTTTCATACGTCTTATTAGTATTAACCCAAAATTCTAACCTATTAAGGAGACATTGAAATGAAGCTGAAAAAAGTGTATTTAGCAGTAATTGTAGCAGTGTTTGTCGCAGGGATTACCTGTTCTGCCATCGCCGAGGAAAACAACAAGATTGATTTAAAACTGAAATTGCAAACAGGCCAGAAGTTCAAAACAACAATCACAACTGAGCAGCAAATGCAGCAAAATATCCAGGGACGGGCAATGGATGTCAACACCGTCCAGACAATGGAGATGTTCTCCGAAGTGCTGGAAATTGACAGCAATAATATTGCCAAAATCAAAATGACCTACGGCGATATGAAAATGAAGATGGTTTCACCGCAACAGGGAAGTTTTGAATATGACAGTGCCAACCCCGACCCCAATGCAACTGCTGGCAATCCCCAGCTTGAGTTAATGCAAAGTATGTGGACATCATTAAAAGGGATAAGTATCACTATGAATGTTGACTCGCAGGGCAAGGCCAAAGGCTACGAAGGCTTCGAGGAAATGCTTGACGCGATGACCGCTAAAATGACAGAAAAAGACCCCAACGCTGGCGCAATGACGAAAGAACTGCTTAAGAATTTCTGCAACGAAGATTCTATGGAAAATACAAATAATGGAATGTACGGCTATTTTCCTGACGGCCCGGTAGCTGTCGGCGATATGTGGGACAGCATAACAAGTCTCGGGGCAAATAATTTCCCGATAGACATCGACGTAACCTGTATACTCAAAGATGTTAATGACGGCATAGCTACAATTGATACAATGGCAAAAATAGATATGGGCACCGGCGAAGGCAAAGTTATCGAACAAAACGGAATGAAAATGAATATGCTTATGACTGGCGTGATGAACGGCTACAATAAAATAGATACCAAAACCGGATGGCTAATCGAAAGCGAAGTAAAACATTCTATGAACGGCAGTATGAAAATGGACCCGATGCCGCAAATGCCGGAGGGCATGACAATCCCAATGAAAATAGAAGGAACCACAAAAGTAAAATCAGAACCAATCATCTGATTAAAATATTTGACAATTTAGCAACTCGTTAGCCCGCCGATTTATTCGGCGGGTTTTTTATTGCGCAAACCAAAAGCCTTTGCCGCCCATCTGATACACCACATAGCCGACAGTCAGACAAACAATTATCGATATTATAAACGCCAGAAAATCGAAAAATTTGCATCTGGTGCTGACAGCCTTAAACCCTGCAAGCAATGCGATAACAGCAAGTATCAGCATCGCCCGTCTTAGTGCGACGTTAATATCCATCATCAACCATTGGCCGCTTCCGTCGGAAACCAGCTTCTGCCTGCCCTGAACATTGCGAAAGTACCAGCAAATCCCTACGCCGATAGAGCAAATCACGCTGACTATCGAATAGGTTGGTTTGTATTGAATTTCAGGCTCATCCTGTTTTGGATTTTCTGCTGGCTTTTCCATTTTTACCCCTGTTAAATTTTTTCTATCGACACTTTCAATTTCCGCTTTACCGCCTCGAAACTTTTATCATCAATAGCAAATGCCCGTGCGCTGGCAGAAATTATCGCACACTTTAGAGCATACTCGAATGATTGTTTTTCTTTCATGCCCGCAAGAAAACCGGCAAGCAGATAATCGCCACAGCCAACCGTGCCAGCGACTTCATAAGGACTACCGACAAGCCTTGCCGACCAGCATCCGGATTTATTTATCAGCATCGCACCTGCGTCAGACCTGCTGACAAGAATATTTTCAACTTTGCTAAGAAGTTTTTCACAATGTTTTTTTATTGATGCTGGATTATTCTGTATTTTCATGCCAAGCAATTGTTGAAGTTCATCTATATTAGGCTTGATTAGCGAAATACTTTTCAATTTCATAATTTCGTTCAGCGACTTGCCCGACGTATCGACAACCAGCGAAATATTCTGCTGCGAAAGTTTTTTAAGCAGCGGCATTGACTCCAACGGCAAAGCGCCCGCGAAAACAAGCGTATCATTTTTTAGGATCATTTTTTGCAAATCAGTGCCAAGCAAAGATAGCGTCTTTTTTGTCGCAAGAGAATTTGCCGAACGCAAATGAATTTCCCGTTGATTTTGCGTATCCACCACCCATATATTTTCTCGCGTGCTACCCGATGCAGGCGTCATATTTATTTTCACCAGCGATTTATACCGCTTCATATATTCCAGCATAGTGCTGTAATCTTGCTGGCCCCACAAGCCTGCCGCGATATTTTTTGTGCCCATCCATGCAAGGGCTTTTGAAACATTAAGAGCTTTACCGGCAGGTGTCTTGGTTTTCTCATCGATATTGATATGAGCGCCCCAGCCAAGTGATTTGCATAGGCATTTAACATCCCAGGCAGGCGCAACGCCGACAGTTATAATTCTACCGCTAATCACTTAGAGTTATTCCTTTTCTTCCGCGTCCTCGTTTTCGTATTCCTCGTCATCATCAACTTCCTCGACGGGGCCATCATATTCTTCATCGTCGGATTCATTCAAGTCGCTAAATCCCGCCGCCGCGTCAGCAAGCTGCTGGCGTTTAATCTTTTCCCATTCATCCTTAGTTATCACAACTTCGCGAGCCTGCGAACCCTTGTACTCGCCGAGAATGCCGGAAACAGCCATCATCTCTATCATCCTCGAAGCACGGGCATATCCAACGCCGAGCCTTCTTTGCAGAAGCGATACGCTGCCGCGTTTAGTTTCAAGCACAACATCGACAGCCTGGTCGAACATTTCATCTTTCTTGTACGATGATATATCAACTTTATTAAGCTGCATAAGTTCCGGATGAAATTGCGGCTTGGCAACTTCTTTAAGGTGATTTACAACAGCGAAAACTTCGGTATCTTCGAGGTATGCACCCTGAGCACGGACAAGCTCGCTTGTACCTGGTTTCAGGAACAGCATATCGCCCTGCCCAAGCAGCGTTTCGCCGCCGTTCTGGTCAAGTATGATTCGGCTGTCCATTCTTGCCGCTACACGGAAACTTATTCGTGCGGGCATATTCGATTTAATAAGACCAGTTACAACAGTTGCCTGCGGACGCTGAGTCGCAAGAACAAGATGAATACCGACAGCTCGGCTTTTTTGTGCAAGACGAACAATAAAGCCTTCGATTTCCTTGCCGGAAGTCATCATCAAATCTGCAAGCTCATCGACTATAATAACGATGTAAGGTAATTTTTTCGGAAGTTTAGCTTCTTCGTCCGGCGATGAGGGATTAAATCTGCGAATGATTTCTTCAGTACCGAGCCTATTGAAATCGGCAATATTTTTTACCTTGGCCTCGCTGAGCAGTGAATATCTTTCGTCCATTTTCACCGTTGCCCATTCGAGAATCTGCTCTGCCCTGCTCGACTCGGTAACAATAGGACACATAAGATGCGGGATAGTATCGAATGCCGTCATTTCCACCATCTTAGGGTCAATAAGTATCAGCTTAACTTCATCGGGTCTGCGAGTCATCAGGATACTTGTTATCACGCTATTTATGCATACGCTTTTGCCGGAGCCGGTTGTACCTGCAATAAGCAGATGGGGCATTGCGGTAAGGTCTATTAAAAGCGCTTCGCCGGAAGAATCCTTGCCGAGAAATAGCGGTACATTCTGCTTCTGCGGCTTTGTGCCTGCGTTTTCAATCAGGTCTTTAAGACGGACAATTTCACGCCGACTATTGGGCACTTCAATGCCGATTGTATGTCTGCCCGGCAGAGGTGCAACTACTCGAACCGATGGCGCACCCATCGCACGGGCCATATCATTTGAAAGATTGGATATCTGGCTAACCTTTATTCCCGCTGCAAGCTCAAGCTCGTACATCGTTATTGCAGGACCCGGCTCGGCATCGACAACATTCGCCTCTATGCCGAACTCTTTCAAGGTTGTCTCAAGGCCGAGAGCCTTTTCCTTTACCATACGCTCCTGAACATCCGAAAAACCGGTTTCAGCTTCAGCAAGCAAATTCAGCGGCGGAAATATATAATCTTCATACTGGGCAGCAATGTATGCCCCAGCGATAGTTTCCTCTGATTTTTCCTTGGCAGCGGGCTTCGGTGCAGGAGCTGCGGCAGGTTTTGCTTTCCTCTTTTTGAGTCCAAACAGCGTTCTCTTGGGCTTTTCCTCGGTTTCTTCGGAGGTATCCTGAGACCGTTCGCCTTCTTCCTTAAATGACTCCTCAAGTAGCCGGTCATCTTTTTTATTGGCTTTAATTTTTTCATCGGACTGCGTTATCGAAGGACGCAATTCCCGCTTCTTTTTCGGTTT
Organism: Candidatus Kuenenia stuttgartensis; assembly: GCA_945890885.1. Classification (GTDB taxonomy): domain Bacteria; phylum Planctomycetota; class Phycisphaerae; order Sedimentisphaerales; family CAMDDF01; genus CAMDDF01. The sequence goes on from CAMDDF010000015.1 coordinate 18,298, forward strand.
GGGATGCTTTTGGCTGAGCTTTTTCCATATCTCGCTGAGCTGTTCGCTATGTTCTCTTGCGGCTTCAACAGCACTGCCTGCGACGTAAAATACCTTACCTGAACCAATACCGACCCATCGCAGCATTGCTATCATCATGCTGTCAGCCAGCAGAAATGCCCCGACAAATGCACTGCTGAAAACAACGATGTATGTGCCTAAATCCGACAGATACCTTTTCAGAAAAATTCCGGTACCTATCCCCAGCACTCCGCCGTTGCCGTTTGGAAATCCGTTTTCGGAACCGGATGAAAACAGATAATCCAGAACCGCGACCGAAGTTACCAGCAACAGTAAACCGATAAACCTTATGGGAATTTGACCATAATTAGCGGCACCAAGTTTTGCTAATGCGTACCCGCCTACGGAAATCAGCAGTACATATGCTCCTATACTAAGGTAATACAAGCCATAATATGCGATGGTTGCTCCGATTGGCCCGCACCAGTTGGTTGGCGGATTGTTATGCGGCTGAGCGAACTGGCTGGGTGCGTCATATATATCAAACCCCAGACAGCTAACGCCTGCAAATACGCAGAAAACCAGAACTAAAAACCAGAAACAGATTGATAATAAACTTCTGCCGGAACTCATTTATATATAAAACTCCATTTTTAATACTGAAAACGCACTTTATCCGCAATAAACTATCTATTTATATCGGCCAGCCCACCCGCTTTTCTGCACTAATACCAGTCCCATTTATTTTTTGTGATATTAAAATATTCTAAAACCTTTATGACCGTTAGCCCCTGATTTATTCAGAGGGTTGTTTGAAAGCGTAGGGCCCAAGCGACACGATAAACAGCAGCCGAAAGCGCCATCGCCGGATAGTATAATAGAAGCCGAGCTGCGGAGGGCGTAAAAATTAAATGGAATCGGTCTTACTGGTATTTTGCTTCTTCTTCGAGCTTGTGCTTTAGATATTTGGCGGTGTAGCTTCTTTCAAAACCATTCTGTACGATTTCTTCCGGAGTGCCGGTTGCGATAACTTCGCCGCCGCCATCGCCGCCTTCGGGGCCAAGGTCAATTATGTAATCCGCGATTTTAATCACATCAAGATTATGCTCGATAACAACGACCGTATTGCCGAGATCGCAAAGCCGCCGAAGCACATTAATCAGATTATGAATATCTGCAAAATGCAATCCCGTTGTCGGCTCATCAAGCAGATAGAAAGTTTGCCCTGTCGATGGTTTGCCAAGTTCAGCGGCAAGTTTGATACGCTGGGCTTCGCCGCCGGAAAGCGTGGTTGATGCCTGTCCGATTCTCATATAGCCAAGCCCTACATCGCTTAGGGCTTTTAGAAGACGAAGGATTTTCGGGAAATTCACGAAAAATTCGAGCGATTCCTCTATCGGCATATCGAGAACTTCAGCAATATTTTTGCCTCTATATGTTACCTGCAAAGTTTCAGGATTATATCGCGTCCCTTTGCACTGGTCGCATACCACGTAAACATCGGGCAGAAAATGCATTTCGATTTTTTTTGTACCCTGTCCCTGACAATGTTCGCATCGCCCGCCTTTTATGTTGAAACTGAATCTGCCGGGCTTGTATCCGCGAATTTTTGCTTCCCTTGTTTTTGCGAAAAGCTGACGAATCAAATCGAATACGCCGGTGTAAGTGGCTGGGTTGCTTCGCGGCGTTCTTCCGATTGGCGACTGGTCGATTTCTATTACCTTGTCGATGTTGGATATTCCGATAATATTTTTGTGCAGGCCGGGCTTATCCTTTGACTGGTAGAGTTTTCGCTTGAGAGCTTTCAGTAGAATTTCCGTAACAAGCGTGCTTTTTCCTGAGCCGCTAACGCCGGTAACGCATGTGAATATCCCGATAGGAAACTTAACATCAATATTTTTGAGATTGTTTTCCTGTGCGCCTTTTACGGTGATAGCTTTTTTAAGATTTGCCTTTCGGCGTTTTTTCGGCATCTCGATTCGCTTCTTGCCGCTTATATATTGGCCGGTGAGCGATTCGGGGCAATCGCATATATCTTTCAATGTGCCGTGTGCAATAAGTCTTCCGCCGTGTTCGCCAGCCTGTGGGCCGATGTCGATAATATGGTCAGCTTGGGCGATAACATCTTCATCGTGTTCGACAACAAGAACAGAATTTCCAATATCCGTAAGCCGTCTCAAAATTTTCAGCAGACGGTCATTGTCTCTTCTGTGCAGACCTATCGTTGGCTCATCGAGAACATAACAGCAGCCGACAAGACCGGAACCGACCTGCGTTGCAAGCCTGATTCGCTGGGCTTCGCCGCCGGAGAGCGTTTTGCTTATTCTGTCGAGCGTCAAATATCCGAGGCCGACGTCGAGCATAAATTGCAGGCGCGCTTTTATTTCTTTCATCGGCTGAGCGGCAATTATTGTTTTTTCCGCATCGAATAGCAGCGATTCAAAAAATTCTGATGCCTGCTCGATGCTCATTTTTGAAACTTCGTTGATGCTCCTGCCGCCGATTTTAACAGCGATTGCTTCCTTGCGAAGTCTTGCGCCATGGCAGGTAGTGCAAGGCTGCTCGGAAAGATAGCCGTGCAGACGTGCTTTGACAAATTCGCTTGATGTGTGCTTCCAGCGTTTATCGAGGTTGGGCAGAACGCCTTCAAATGATACGCCGAATTTATTTTCATCTTTATCGGTTGTACCATAAATAAGTATATTTCTGATGTCTTCCGGTATTTGTTCAAACGGTATCGATTTGCTTGTATTGAAATCGCGGCAGAATCGCTTGATAAGTCTGTTATAATAAATGTTCATTCGCTTGCCGCCTTTTCGCCATGCATCGATGGCTCCATTTTCGAGCGAAACATTTTTATCGGGTACAATCAGATCCGGGTCAAATTCAAGGATAGTTCCAAGACCGTCGCAGCTCTGGCATGCACCGTAAGGACTGTTGAAGCTGAATAGTCTTGGCGAAAGCTCCGCAAGAGATGCCTCCGGATGGTCATTGCACGCGAATTTTTCGGAATAAATTATATCTTCCCAGTGGCCGTTGTTTTTGTTTTCGTCGCCGGGTTCCTGTGTCATTACAAAGATAACGCCTTCGCCAAGTTTCAATGCAGTTTCAATTGAATCTGCAAGGCGCACCCTTATCGCGGGGCGAATGATGAGCCGGTCGATGATAGCGGCGATGTCGTGCGTTTTATTTTTATCGAGCGTCGGAATATTTTTAATATCGTAAATTGTGCCGTCCACCCGCATCCGGACAAAACCTTCACGCAGAATTTTCTGGAATATATCTTTATGCTCGCCTTTTTGGCCACGAATCAGCGGGGAGCAAATCTGGATTTTCGTCCCCTCTGCTTTTGAAAGAAGCGAATCGACAATTTGCGTTGAATGTTGTGATTTTATTTCATTGCCGCAAATCCAGCAGTGTGGCTGGCCGGCACGAGCGAAAAGTACCCTGCAATAATCGTAAATTTCCGTCGTGGTCGCTACTGTTGAGCGAGGGTTCGAGCCGCTGCTTCGCTGTTCGATTGCAATAGTGGGCGGCAGACCTTCGATGCTTTCGAATTTCGGCTTGCGCATCTGCTCAAGGAACTGACGGGCGTATGCACTGAGCGATTCGACATATTTTCGCTGACCCTCGGCATAGATGGTATCGAATGCGAGCGAACTTTTGCCTGAGCCGCTTATGCCTGTGATGACGACAAACTGGTCGCGGGGGATATCGATGTCAATATCCTTTAGGTTATGCTCGGCGGCACCTCTGATGCTTATAAATTTTGACGGCTCAGCCATAATTAATTTGCTATTGCTATCATAGTTTTCTAATAATAGGTACAGAATAAGCGGACGATTGTACCATAAAAGCGTTGGCAGGTAAAATGTTTTCTTTGTGAATAAATTAACTTAAACACGTTAAGATGCTGCAAATAAATAACTTACATGACTGAAAAGGCATAGGGCAAATGAGAAATCAAACCCGAATTTTTGAATTGAAAATTGTCCAATGGTTCACGCTTTTGCAAAAAACGTAAAAACGTGCCACCCATAATCAGACTATCAGCGTGTGCAAACAAGTTGCATACCCTTGGCTTCTGCTTATCGTGTCGCTTGGAAAAAGCAAAATAAATATGCAATACTACGAAAGTTCGCCTTTTTTGAGAGTATCGCAAGCAAGGGCGGCGTTGCCGATTATGCCGGCATCTTCGCCAAGTGTTGCGAAACATATCTCAAGGGATTCCTCTTTCATCGGCCAGATATATTTATCGAAATAATACTGAATCCGCTTCAAGAGCATATCGCCAGCGGCAATCATTCCGCCAGCAAATACAATCCGTCTTGGGCCGGAAAAATGCAGGATATTGACACACAGCAAACCAAGTGCCCTGGCGGTACCTTCGGTAATGCCTAGCGCAAGCTCATCGCCATCAGCGGCGGCGTTATAAATCTGTTTGCAAGTAATTTTGCCGGTATCATCGAGTAGTTTCGAAAGAGATGTTTGGCCGCCTTCGCGAATTGCTTCAATTGCTCTTGCAGCAGTTGAATTAGCCGATGCGTACGCTTCGACGCAACCCCTTTGCCCACAGCCGCAGAGGCGACCGTCCGGATAAATTATAGCATGGCCAAGTTCCGCGGCATCATCTGCGTAGCCATGAACTATCTGTCCATTAGATATTATTCCGCCACCAATACCAGTGCCAAGGGTGAGAAAGACCATATCACCAACACCTTTGCCGGCACCGATAACGTGTTCGCCATAACATGCGGCGTTGGCATCATTTTCCATAACGACAGGTTTATCAAGCCGCTGACGTACCATTTTTCTTATCGGAGTATTGCGGAAAGCAGGCAGATTCGGCGCGGCAACAACAATACCCTCACGAAGCTTGACGGGGCCGGGAGTTCCGATCCCTACGGCTTTAACATTTTTAAATGAATAATCCCAGTTTTTAAACAGCGATTCGGTAAGCAGGCCTATGTTTTCAACCACGACCTCGGGGCCCATATCAGCATTTGTCGGAGATGATCCTTTTTTGAGGAGATTCATTTTATCATCGAAGCAGCCAACCTTAATGTTCGTGCCGCCCAAATCAATTCCTATATATAAATCGGACATATATTTTTCCTTTTCAAATTATTCAGAATAGCCGTTGGGATTATCATTATGAAATTTCCATGCGGATTCAATTATCGGCTCAAGTTTGGGAAATTTGGTTTTCCAGCCAAGCGTCGAAATCGCCTTTGAAGCATTCGCGGTCAACTCGGCAGGGTCGCCAGCTCTTGGGGGCGTTTCGGTTATTTTAAAATTTTTGCCGGAAACTTTTTTGACCGCATCTATAACTTCTCTAACCGAGTAGCCTGTGCCGTTTCCAAGATTATAAACCTGCTCCGGCGTAGATTCTAGTTTTTCGAGGGCCAACAAATGAGCAGAGCATAAGTCTTCGATATGAATATAATCACGGACGCAAGTACCATCAGGAGTCGGATAGTCTGTGCCGTAAATTTTAATATCCTGCCGCTTGCCCATAGCAGCCTGGATGATTAGTGGAATAAGATGGGATTCCGGGCGATGACTTTCGCCGAGCGTGGCGTTCTGGCCGGCACCGCATGCATTGAAATATCTAAGGGCCGCATAATTGAGTTTGCCAATCTGCGATAAGAAACGACACATATTTTCAACGTCGAGCTTCGTTTGGCCGTACGGATTTATCGGCTTTTTGAGCAGGTCTTCGGGTATAGGCACTGAAGCAGGTATGCCGTAAACAGCAGCGGTACTTGAGAAGACAAATTTATTTACGCCGCAGTCGAGCATCGCTTTAAGCAGATTATGCGTCTTGCAGAAATTATTTTCGTAATACATCAGCGGCTTTTCGACGGATTCGCCAACTTCAATAAATGCCGCAAAGTGCATGACCGCGTCGATTCGATATTTTTTAATCGTCTCAACGATTTTATCGTAATCGCCAAGGTCGCCGACAACAAGCTGAGCATTTTTCACAGCCTGACGATAACCTTTGCTGAGATTATCGTAAACAATAGGATTATGTTTGGATTGCGAGAGAATAGCGGTCATATTGCTGCCGATATATCCTGCACCGCCACATACTAATACATTCATTTGTTAATTCCTTTGCTGTGATTGTTGCAATTTGCTGTTTATCCTGTTGATGATATAAGCTGAGAGTTTTTCATCTTTGCCAAGGTCTTCCCATGACATCTTGGCTTCAAGCGGTTTTTTGACATTAAGATTCTGCCTGGACGTTGAACTTTTCGAGACAGAGCGGGGCAAATCTGTAAAATCGGTAACATTATTTGACGGCACCGCAAGACGCTGAACCTGAACATCGCAGGCCAAAACCATTCTGTCATTATCTGGCACAAGCTTTATCTCTACAGTTCGCTGAATCGAATGGATGCTTGAATAGGCCAGTGATTTTGCATCGGGATTGTCCTTACGCCAAAACTCAAAGAATTCGCCGCCGCTGAGAGGTCGGGTTTTTAGATAGCCGTTCTGTACATCCGATTTTTCCACCACAAATTGCATATCCTTCATTACCTCTTCGGAAGCAGCCAATACAGATGCCCTATCAATATTTTTGTCAAGATACACCGGCTGTGAAGCCTCAAGCGGCTGCGGCTTATGGCAGCCGGAAACCGCAAATAACGCAAAAATTGCTACAAGTATGATCAAATTTGTGTACTTCATATATCGGCTTCCTGTCATTAACATACATTTAGAGGAGATTATATTGAAAAAAGACCGCAGATTCAAGAAATACCTCCTATTGCTTAATAAAATTAAAGCCGGATACCCTTAAGCATTGCAGAAATCGGCTTAAAGCGGTAAAATTGGTCGTCAAAGAAACGAAATAAAATATTGTTAATTCGATTTCAGGACAAAAATGAGAATACTGATTACAGGCGGGGCAGGATTTATAGGCAGCCACATCGCGGAACATTTTTCCAATAATGCACAGGTGCGCGTACTCGATAATCTGCGGAGCGGCTATAAGAAAAATATAGAACCGTTCGGGGTCGAATTCATTGAAGGCTCAGTTACCGATGTGCAGGCTGTGCGTAAGGCTGTCGCCGATGTCGATTATGTATTCCATCTTGCCGCTATGATAAGCGTACCCGAATCGATGCAAAAACCGCAGGAATGCGTCGAAATAAATGCGCAAGGCACGCTGAATGTCTTGCAGGAAAGCGCCAACGCGGGCGTGAAAAAATTTATATTAAGCTCATCAGCGGCGATTTACGGGGATAATCCTGTGGTGCCTAAGTTGGAAACGATGCTGCCGGAACCTAAAAGCCCGTATGCTGTAACCAAACTCGATGGCGAATACTATTGCAAAATGTTTAATGATGAGGGCTGGCTAAAAACAGCGTGCCTGCGGTACTTTAATGTATTCGGGCCAAGACAGGACCCCAAAAGCCAGTACGCCGCGGCGATACCGATATTTATTTATAAAGCTTTGAAAAATGAGACAATAACGGTTTTCGGAGATGGCCAGCAAAGCAGAGATTTTATCTATGTAAAAGACGTTGTCGCCGCAAATGCTTATCTTGCCCAGCATCCCGAATATAGCGGGGTTTACAACGCCGCATACGGCAACAGCATCACAATCGAAGAGTTGGCCAGAATGATTATCTGTGCAACCTGCTCAGGCTCAAAAATCGAATACGCCCCCGTCCGTGCGGGCGATGTGAAACACTCCAAAGCCGATATAAGCAAATTATCAAAGACGGGATTTACGCCGGGAGGCAATTTCGCCCAAGGACTTGAGGAAACAATACAGTATTTCAGGAACATCATACTTTTTCTTTAAAAAATCCGTTTAATCCGCGCAATCTGTGTCTAAAAAAAACGGAATTAAAAAATCTGTACTCTGCGATCTGTCATCTGATTTCTCAAATGAAAAAAAATTAATTTTTTTTCATTTCCCCCCTTGACGATTTTTAGGCCACATTGAGCAATCCACAATATCTACTATTCATTTTTCGTGATTTTCACGTCTTTTCACGTTTTTTCGCGCGCTTTTTGATGATTTTCACCCTAAAATCCGCATTCTTCTAATTTCTCGCTCTTCACTTCTAACTTCTTTTATTAAAACCACTTACAGCGTTTTTAATGAAAAGTCTCATCATACTTAGTGTCGTATCATTACCCCCAAAAACCCGGCTAGCAATGCCAAAAATGGCCATTTCACCCCACAAATCCCAAAAAAAATCTAAAATTTCCCCAATTTTCCCATTTTTTTACCCCATTTTTAATATGGACTTGGAAATTCGGGAAACAAAGTCCCGCCATTAAGGCTTTTTTCTTCTCTGCGCCAGCATCCACTTTTCGACATCGGGCCAATTGATGGAAAAACTATGGCCGAGATTTTTGTGTTCGGTGTACCTCCAATGCTCAAAGCCCAGAGCAACGGCTTTTTTGTAAGCCTCCCTTGCATTGTTGGGATCTACTACGGAATCAAGGCTACCGGTGTGAATCCAGAACGGGAGATTTTGGCCGTTAGGGACAAGTTCAAAGTTTTCAATCCTGCCGCAAACAGGTATGCAGCCCGCCCAGATGTCAGGATGGGACAGGCCTATTTCAAATGTCGCGATTGCACCCATCGAAAACCCGGCCAGAAATATCCTGTCCGAATCAATAGGAAAGATTAATTTTGCCAGCGCAAGGCATTCAAGGATTTCAGCAAGCGTTATTTTTGTGTTCCGTGTGGCGAGGCCTATCTGGATCATAGAATCGATGGATTGGACGACAAGGGGTGAGCCGCCCAATCCATGAACAACTACAAGGAGCGGATATTTTTTTTGCGGATCGTACTGCGCGGGGAGCTTGACAAGCATCGGCTGATATGTGTTATCGAGCTTGCTTTTGTATGTGATGTGAAAACTGTGCCGGACGGCGGCCTGCTGGGTGTCGGCTTTTACACAGATTTGCAGAAGAAATACCGCAAAGCAAAATGCAAATATAAATATTATCCAGATTTTAGTATTTTTCGTGTTCATGTAATATTGGGCGTAGGCTGGGTAAAATTTGTTGATATTGATTTTGCTCTACGGCAATTATTTTTTTGACAGTGCCAAAATAGCAAATTTCCCCTTAATTTTCTTGCAATGCAGGCCTGTTTTGTGTAAATTGGGCGGGAATCGGCCAGAAGGTGTTGTCTGGCCTTTTATTTTTGCCCTTGCTTACAGGGGGCAGGTAGCTCAGTTGGTAGAGCAATGGACTGAAAATCCATGTGTCGGCGGTTCAAATCCGCCCCTGCCCATTACACTAACATCTTATTTTCACTCAACTTACAACTCACATCTTTTTTCTTGCAGAGTCAAAAACAGCCATTTTACCCTATAGTTCGTCAAAAGTTCGTCAATGAGGCCATCAGCGAGGTTTGAATCTGTCTTGCGGCCTGCATATCGCTGTTTTGAACTGACAGGTAATATTTTCTGGTAGTTTCCATATTGGAATGGCCTGCCAGTTTCTGAACTACCTGCATCGGCAGTACTTTGGCCCAGTTCGTAATACAGGAGCGGCGTAAATCGTGCAATGTAAACTCAGCGATCTTAGACTTCCGGCAAATTACTTCCAAGTCCCGTATAAGATTATTGACTATCTCCTTGTCGGGGTCTAATTTGCCTTGTAATCTCAATGCGAGAAGTGTTTTTAGCCGTTCTGGTGCAATAAAGATATACGGGTGCTTCTCTGGGGCATTGACCTGCATGTCTGCCAATAACTGCAATGTATTAGGCGGTATGGGAATTACCCGGCTTTCATGATCCTTAGGCTCCCATGCCAGCAAGTTACCAGCAGCTTTTTTAGGAACAAACTGTACTGTTGCCTCATTGAAATCAACATCAGCCCATGTGAGATTAAGCAACTCATCTCGTCTGCCACCGCTGGTATATGCCATCATTAAAAGTGCTTTCCACCAAATACTCCGGCAATTCAAAAATACGGTCTTAAATTCTTCCGGTGTTACATACCTGTTTGGTTTTTCGGCACATTTCTTTTGTTTAATTTTGGCAAATGGATTTTTACCTTCCGGCATATATTTCCGTAGTTCAATGGCAATATTAAAAATGCCCTTTAAAGTACGGATGTCTTTATTGGCAGTTGCTACTTCTACACCTGAAGATGCACGAAAAGCAATATAAGATTCAGCATGCTGGGATTTGATATTTTCCAGAATAATATCTGAACCTATATGTCCGCTGAACATATTTAACGACCTTATTTGATCTTTCAATGTCGCTGGTGCAACTCTACCTTCCATTAGTTTCTTATGCTCCTGTATAAACTGATGCAGGGTGATTTTTCGGGGTTTATCTGATGTTCCTTTATTGACCGCAAGCTGTAAGCTTTGTGAATAGTTTTCTGCCTCCTTTCTGCTTTTGAAGCTTTTTGAGTATCGCTTACCCTCTGAACTGTACCAGCGAACTTCCCATGAAAATTTACGGCGTTTGGGCCATAAATTTTTAGGAACATGTTTTCCTGTTTTGTCCAGAGGTATTTTGCCATACCAATTCCTGTTAATAGTAACTTTTGTGTGTGCCATGATTTTGTCTCCTTATTTGGGACAAGTCCGGCACCACTGCAAATCGACTTTTGTATTATACTTCAGGATTGGCATAAGCGCAAATGTTTTTTTGCAGGATGCCGGGGTGCTATACTTCGGTCTTGTTTTTAAGAAATCGTTCAATTTCATCTTTTAAATACCAAACATGTTTGGCATATTTAGTTGCTTTAAGATAACCCTTTTCCCTCCAGTAATTTAAGGTTCTGATTGCAGCATTGGGAGTATGTCCAATCAGGTCAAGACGCAGGAACATTGCAGCTTCGACCGGCGTCATCAAATCAGGAAATTCATGAGGCCGCTGTGGCCAGCTACTTTCATCTGAATGTATTGTTTGATTGTCCATTTTGTTAACCAATTATTTGAAAACAATTAACTTTTTAATCAAGAAATCCTGATATTTAAAAAAGCGATAACTTCCGAATGATACCCCATCGTTTTCACGGACAAAATAGCGTCCCATGGCTCTTGCGGACGAAATCAATTGAGCATAACACTTTATTTTCAATGGTTTTACAGAACTCATATTTTGGACGAAATAGTGATTTCGTCCGTTTAGTCCGCATATTGTCCGGGTTTCGTCCAGCATTTAGT
>CAMDDF010000016.1 GCA_945890885.1 Candidatus Kuenenia stuttgartensis
TATTTAAGGTCGCTGGAGTTCAAACTTTATCAGCCTGGCAGCTATTATGATATGTTCGAAGAAAAACATCATTTACCGTTTATAAGATAGGAACGCATATATGGGACGCAGCATATTGTATTTAGGTGATACCGCATTGGACCAGCAAGGCAGTTATCTTGCAGGGGTGATGTCTTACTATAACCAGAGCTTTGACTATCTGAACTCAGAGGTGCGATTTTCCGATTCGCTGCTTAGCAGGGATTATAAGCTGATGATTCTGAGCGATTATCCCGCTTCAAATTTCACTGCCCAACAGATTAAAACTATCGCAGATAAAGTCAGCGATGGTATGTCGCTGTTGATGATTGGCGGCTGGGATTCTTTCACCGGCATTGATGGCGGATACAATCATACGCAATTTGCCAATGTTTTGCCGGTCATTATGCAGGAAAATGATGACAGGGTGAATTTTTCCGGGCCCTGCCTTGTCGTAAAAGAGCAAAATCACGAAGCTATTGACTCGCTTCCGTTTAATGATAATACTCCGACAATTGGCGGACTTAATTCGTTCGAAGCGAAAAAAGAATCAAAGATATTACTTAACGCTTGCGAATATAAGGTATCGACGAATAATAAGAAATCTGAATTTACAAAAGGCAAGACGTATCCTCTGCTGGTTATTGGCAATTATGGTATGGGCAAGACCGCTGCATTTGCAAGCGATGTTGCGCCGCACTGGGTGGGCCCTTTTGTTGACTGGGGCGATAACCGAATTAAAGCACGTGCGGAAGGCTCAGAACCAATCGAAGTCGGAAATTTATACGCACAGTTTTTTGCCGGTTTACTTAGCTGGATGATATAAATAATATTTTAATGGAGATTTTAATGTTGCCTAAAGGTAATGCAATTATTGGCCAGTCGGGCGGGCCTACCTCGGTGATTAACGCGTCATTGGCAGGGATAATCGATTCAGCAAAAAAATTCGACGGCATCGACAGAATATTCGGGATGCGATTCGGCATTGAAGGGTTTATGGCGGAGAACATAATCGACCTAGGTGCCCAATCAAACGATATTATCACGGAACTTAAAACCACACCTTCAAGTGCGCTTGGTTCGTGCCGTCATAAGCTCAAACAAGAAGATCTGCCGAAAATACTTGAACTGCTGAAAAAGTATAATATCCGCTATTTCTTCCTTATCGGCGGAAACGACACAATGGACACAATCAACAGGGTTGAAGAATATGCCAAAAGCAAAGGCTACAATCTTGCCGGCATCGGCGTTCCCAAAACCGTCGATAATGACCTGTTCGGCACAGACCATACGCCGGGGTTCCCATCAGCGGCAAGGTATATGGCGATGTCCGTAAAGCAAGCTGGTGTGCTTGCTCGCGATATGCGGAAAGTTGACCAGTTTGTCGTTTACCAGTGCATCGGAAGAGAGGCTGGCTGGCTTGTCGGGGCAACCGCTCTAGCCAAGGACAATCCTGATGATGCACCGCACATAATGTGTTTTCCGGAAAGAGCGTTCGATAAAGAAAAATTTCTGGCGGATGTAAAAGCCTGCTATGATAAACATGGATTCGTTTCAATAGTCTGCGGCGAAGGAATTACCTACGCCAACGGAACGCCTGTTTCGGCATCAAATACAAAAGATAAGTTCAATAACGTCGAGTTCGGTGCTATGGGCGGAACAAGTGCCGCGATTACGCTGCATCAGATGATTTCCAAGGAATTCGGGTTCAGAGGCGAATTCCAGATAACCGAATCCCTGCCGATGTGTGCTGCTGACAGAACTGAAACTCTTGACATTGAGGAAGCATACATGTGCGGCCAAGGAGCCGTCAGTCTTGCTAAAGAGGGGAAGACAGGACTAATGGTAACGCTGGAAAGAAAGCCATCGCGCTGCTACAGTTGCGTCTGCGGGTCAATACCATTGAACGATGTGGCGGTTAAAGCCAAACCGATGCCCGATGAGTATATCAATGCACAAGGCAATTTTATAACGGAGCCTTTTTTAGAGTATGTACGACCATTGGTTGGAAAGCTACCAACTTATATAAGGCTGGAAGAAATTAAAGCTTAATTAAAGTTTAATCACAGGAGATAATAAGTAATGAAAAACGAAAATAAATATACGCAGTTCTGTCTTGTGCAGGAAATGATGCAAACGCCTGACATTATCAGGAATTTTTCGATTAAAGATACCGACGCTGTAGTTGAAGCAATCAAGGCAAAGGGCAAACTTTTCCTTACCGGTGAAGGCTCAAGCAGAATATTCCCTGCTAAGAACGCCATATATACATCTATGAGAGCAGGCTACAACATTACTCTGGCCACCGATGGTGCCAGACAAGCAGCCGAATACGACCTGACGGATTATATTGTTTTCGGGGCCTCCAACAGCGGCTCTACAAAAGAGGTGATAACGCTGTTTGACCGATTGAAAAAAATAAACCATAATCAAAGATTCGGCCTTACCGCCAGAAATAATACCAAGCTTGCAGAAATGTCAAAGCAGTCATTTGTTCTCAATTGCGGCTGGGAACAGGCAGTAGCGGCGACAAAGAGCGTTGCGGAACAGGCGATGTTCTATCAGGAAATGCTGGCAAGGGTCAATGGCCGATCATTGAAAAATAAATTTAATGCCCTTGCTGATGCTGTTGAAGGTGCTCTGACGACAACGATAGATTCCAATATAATAAAAAAAATAGCAAAAGCCGGAACTATTTATTTTGCAGGTAGAAATGATGGCGTAGCTGAAGAACTGACGCTTAAAACAAATGAGATTACTCGCAAGAAAAGCGATTACCTTGAAGGCACTTATGCGGTACACGGCATCGAAGAGGTTATGAAAGCCGATGATGTGGTGATCTTTATCAATCCTTTTAAAGCTGAGATTGAAAAGATTAAGGAAACGCTGGTCGATGGCGTGGGGCTGACTGTAATTGCGGTTTCCGATGAGGATACGATATTTCCGACTATCAAAGTTGCCGATGTGGGCGAATTGCAGAATTATGTTTATCTGGCCGCTGGATGGAATATACTTGTGGATGTTGGGATTGCTCTTGGCATCAATCTTGACAAGGCTGAACGCGCCAGAAAAGTAGGAAATGAATTCGTCGGGTAACTATATTTCGCAAATCCTGCTGAGTGAAAATTGTCTATTCTTGAGCGGACTTCTTTGGCTTTGATTTTTCAGATGAAGTTTTCTTCTCAGCAGGTTTTGATTCTGCTTTCGTTTCCGGCTTTGTTTCAGATTTTGCTTCTGACTTGGTGTCGCTTTTTGATTCTGTCGAAGTCGAAGATGATGTCGTTTCTGAATAGCTCTTGGCTGAGGATTTGTAGCCTTCACTGCGGTAGTCGGTTTGGTAAAAGCCGTTGCCTTTGAATATTACCGCTGCTCCTGCCCCAATGAGCCTGTTAAGTTTTGCCTTCCCGCAACTTGGACATTTCTTCAAAGTGCCAGCGGTTATAGACTGAAACTGCTCAAACATATGTTCGCAATTTGCACACTTATATTCATACGTAGGCATACTTATTTACTACTCCTGGCTATCGCTATCAGATTCTTTCTGCGGCTCTATATCTTTCTGTTGCTCTGCATCCTGCTGGGGATCCGGCGGCACAGCAATTTTATTAACAACCACTCTGGCAGGACGAATCACCCTGTCATGAAATTTGTAACCTTTGAGGTATTCATCAAGAATTTCGCCGTTTGCTTTTCCATCTTCGGTTTTCTGCATCAAAGCCTCGTGCAGCGAAGGATCGAACTGCTGACCAACGGAAGCTATTCTCTCAACTCCCTGACCTTTTAACGTATTGAGTATTTCATCGTGAACCATCTGGACACCCTTGACGAAAGACTCAAGACTTTCGGCCTTGTCGCTGTTAGCCAGTGCATGCTCAAAATTATCAATAGAGCCAAGCATCGCCTTGACAAATTTTTCCTTCTCATACGCTACAGAATCAGCAATCTGCCTGGGAACGCGCTTTTGATAATTGACATAATCAGCGCTTACCCGCTGCAATTTCGCGAAAAGCTCGTCCTTTTCAGTAACAACGCTGGCAAGGAACTCTTCAAGCTCATTGATTTTTTCCTCAAGATGCTTAATTTCTTTTCGTTCCTTCCTGTCTGGTTTTGATTCGTGTTTATCCATAACTAATTCTGATTGAAATAATCTTTCACTTTGTCAAAAAAGTTCTTTTTTTTCGGCATAATAATCGTATCTTCGGTTTTGGCAAACTCTCTCAAAAGTTTTTCCTGCTCGGAATTGAGCTTCTTAGGGATCTCAATTATCACCTGCACCAGTTCATCGCCCCTGTGTCCTGAACGAATATCAGGCAATCCCTGGTCTTTGATTCTGAAAACATCTCCGTGCTGAGTCCCTGCAGGAATTTTCAAACTTTTCATTCCAGTTAAGCTTGGCACATCAATTTCTGCACCAAGAGTAGCCTGCGTAAAACTTATCGGTACAACTGCAATTAGATTATCGCCATCCCTTTGAAGGAACGGATGATTCTTAATCTGCACGTAGCAGTACAAATCGCCTCTTGGGCCGTTGTTACTGCCAGGCTCGCCTTCGTTGCCAACTCTTATTCCCTGGCCTTCATGAACACCGGCGGGAACCTTTATTGTAACAACACGTTTTTTCGGAATCCTGCCTGAACCTTTACATTTTTTACACGGGTCAGTTATAACTTTGCCTGTTCCGCGACAGGTTTGGCACGTCGAAACCATCTGAAAGAATCCGCCCATTCCGCTTTTGGCGACCTGTCCTGATCCGCCGCAAGCAGGACAATTGGTCGGGGCCTTTCCTTTGGCACATCCGCTGCCGCTGCAATCGGTGCAAATATCCTGTCGTGTAAATTCAATTGTTTTTTCAGCGCCTTTTGCTATTTCCTCCAGCGTCAAAAGCACACTTGTCTCAAGGTCATAACCTCGCATAGGCCCTGATTTTCTGCCTTTTTTCCTGCCGCTGCTGCTTCCGCCGCCGAATCCGAATAAATCACCAACGCCACCAAAGCCGCCAAAGATGTCCTCAAACATACTGCTGACATCTTCGACATTCATCCTTGAATAGTCGTGCATACCGGAACCGCGCAAGCCGTCATGGCCGTACTGGTCATATCTTGTTCGCTTGGCCTGGTCACTCAAAACCTCATATGCCTCGGCACATTCCTTGAACTTTTCTTCCGCTTCTTTATCGCCTGGATTTTTGTCAGGGTGATATTTAATCGCAAACCTTCTGTAAGCGCGTTTAATATCATCCTCGCTTGCATTTTTTTCCAGACCAAGAACTTCGTAATAATCGCGTTTCGCCATAAAATGCCACATCAAAGAATGCCAGACGTCGAACATTCAATTTTTAACATCAAATGTTCGACGGCAGGTCATTTTTAAAAAATCATTATTTAGATAACAGCACCTATTTCAGGTTTTGCGTTATCTTTCTTTTCGTCAAAATCAGTAATAAGCACGTTGGTTGTAAGCATCAGCCCTGATACGCTGGCAGCATTTTGCAATGCTGTTCTTGCAACTTTTGCCGGGTCAATAATACCAGCTTTGAACATATCGACAAACTCACATTTTAATGCGTCATAACCGATTCCATTTTCTTTTTCAAGAAGCTGGGCAACGATAACATCTCCCTCGCCGCCGCCGTTTTCGACGATCTGGCTTGTAGGAGCCTTAAGAGCATTGGCAATAATATCGTATCCGATTTTCTCATCGCCTTTGGCTTTGGCGCGGGCCTTGACAACTGAATCAATCGCCCTGAGGAATATAACGCCGCCGCCAGCAACAACACCTTCTTCAGTGGCAGCCTTGGTTGCGTGCAGTGCATCGTCAAGCAGGTCTTTTCTTTCTTTCATTTCCGTCTCAGTTGGTGCACCAGCTTTGATTATCGCAACGCCGCCGGTAAGTTTTGCAAGCCTTTCCCGCAATTTTTCCTTGTCGTAGCTGCTGGTGGTCTTTTCAATCTGAGCACGTATTTGTTCGCATCTTGAGGTGATGTCTTTCTTCTTGCCGGCACCTTCGATAATCGTGGTGGTTTCCTTGCTCACGATAATCTTTTTGGCTTTGCCAAGCTGAGTAAGCTCTATTGATTCAAGCTTGATTCCCAAATCTTCGGTGATAACAGTACCAGCAGTTTGAACCGCCATATCCTGCATCATCGATTTGCGTCTGTCGCCAAATCCCGGAGCCTTGACAACGCAGACCTTCAACACGCCCTGAAGCTTATTGATTACCAACGCTGCAAGAGCTTCGCCTTCGACATCTTCTGCTACTATCAAAAGCTGAGCGCCGATCTGTGCGATTTTTTCGAGCAGCGGGACAAGCTCGCGAACATTTGAGATTTTCTTTTCATGGAACAAGATATATGCGTCTTCGAGAATAGCCTCAAGACTCTGGCTGTTGGTCATAAAGTAAGGCGAAACATAGCCTTTGTCGAACTGCATACCTTCGACAACCTCAAGCTCGGTAGCCATGCTCTTGCCTTCTTCGACTTCGATGACACCTTCTTTGCCGACCTTATCCATTGCATCAGCAAGTATCTCGCCGACTTCCGGATTATTATTGGCACTGATAGTTGCGACCTTGGCAATGTCAGCATGTCCCTTGACAGGCTTAGCCTGGCTGGCGATAAATTTAACTACTTCATCAGTAGCTTTCAAAATGCCTCGCTGAATAGCCACTGGATTTACGCCAGCTGCTATAAACTTTAAGCCTTCCCTGAAAATCGCCTCGGCCAAAACCGTCGCAGTGGTGGTGCCATCGCCGACAACATCACTGGTCTTGCTTGCAACCTGGTTTACAAGTTTTGCGCCCATATTCTGGAACTTGTTAGGAAGCTCTATTTCCTTGCTTACGCTTACGCCGTCTTTTGTAACCTTGGGCGAACCGTAGCTTTTGTTCAAAATAACATTTCTGCCCGTAGGGCCCATTGTAACTTTAACAGCAGCGGCAAGTTGTTCGAGCCCTTTCAAAAGCTCCGCCCTTGCTGTGCTTTCATACATCATTTGTTTTGCCATATTGTGCTAACCTCCAGCAATTACTGGTTATGGGTTGATTTTTAATTATTCAACGATGCCTAAAATTTCACTTTCACGCATTATTTTATATTCTTTTCCGTCAACTTCGACATCACTGCCGCTGTATTTGCCGAAAAGAACCTTATCGCCCTTTTTTACATCCAGAGCAGTCCTTGAACCATCATCGTTAAGTTTGCCCGGGCCTACCGCGACAACCTTACCTGTGAGGGGTTTTTCCTTTGCTGTTTCCGGAAGTACGATTCCGCCTGCTGTTTTTTCCTCAGCCTTTGAAGCCTCAATAACAACTCTATCATTTAGTGGTTTAAGTTTCATATAAAACTCCTGTTATTTTAAAATTTTCCTTTTATTTATACTTTACCAATTACGGAACTACGGGCTATTACATCATTCCGCCCATACCACCCATTCCGCCCATACCCATACCTCCCATGCCACCCATTCCTCCCATGCCGCCGCCGCCCATACCACCCATTCCAGGGCCGCCAGGCATAGGTGCATCTTCCTTGGGCTGTTCGGTTATAATGCAATCTGTCGTCAACAACAATCCTGCAACACTTGCAGCATTTTGCAAGGCAATCCTTGTAACCTTAACAGGGTCAATAACGCCTGCTTCGATAAGGTCTTCAAACTCATCCTTGTCAGCATTATAGCCGAAAGCTCCGCTGCCAAGTCTTACCTTATTGACTACAAGATTAGCAACAGCACCTGCATTGCTTGCGATTGTATAGCAAGGCGTTTTAAGAGCCGCTGCAACAATTTCCGCACCGGTCTTTTCGTCATCTTTGAGTTTGAGTTTACTGACCGCATCGATACAGCGAATCAACGCTACTCCGCCGCCAGGAACGATGCCTTCTTCAATCGCTGCTCTGGTAGCATGCAGTGCATCTTCAATACGGGCTTTCTTTTCTTTCATTTCTGCTTCACTTGCTGCGCCAACATTTACCTGAGCAACGCCGCCAGTGAGTTTTGCAAGCCTTTCCTGAAGTTTTTCCTTATCGTAATCGCTGGTGGTCGAATCAATTTCGCTACGAATCTGTGAAATTCTGCCTGCGATTGCTTTTTCGGAGCCTGCGCCTTCAACGATAATTGTATTATCGTTATCTATTGTAACTTTCTTGGCCTGACCAAGCTGACGGATAGCCACCTTTTCGAGGTCAATGCCGAGGTCTTTGAATATCGCCTCTGCGCCTGTGAGAACAGCAATATCGGTAAGCATCTCTTTTCTTCTGTCGCCGTAGCCTGGAGCCTTAACTGCTGCAATCTGCAAAACTCCGCGAAGTTTATTGACAACAAGCGTTGCCAGTGCTTCACCTTCAACATCTTCTGCGATGATAAGCAGAGGTCTTTTTGTCTTTGCTATTGCTTCCAGAATCGGAACGAGCTTTTGAACGCTGCTGACTTTATCTTCAAACACCAATATATAAGGTTTGTCGAGTTCGCAGGTCATATTGTCTTCATTGGTTACAAAATGCGGCGAAAGGAATCCTCTGTCGAAACTCATGCCCTCGACAAAATCAACCGTCGTGTCGAGGCTCTTGCCTTCTTCAACGGTGATTACACCATCTTTGCCGACACGCTGAAACGCCTCTGCCATAATCTTACCTATTTCAAGGTCATTATTGGCTGAGATGCTTGCCACGTTGATGATGTCATTTTTCTTTGTAATGTCAACAGGCTTGGCGAGTTTCTTCAACTCTGCAACTGCTGTTTCGACGGCAATTTTGATTCCGCGATTAAGACTCATTGCATCTGCACCTGAAGCCAGATTGCGGTATGCCTCACGGAAAATAGCTTCGGTAAGTACCGTTGCTGTGGTTGTGCCGTCGCCAGCGATTTTGCTTGTCTTGCTTGCAGCTTCTTTTACGAGCTTTGCGCCCATATTTTCGCTTTTGTCAGCAAGTTCGATTTCCTCTGCTACTGTTACACCGTCTTTGGTAACGGTCGGTCCGCCCCATCCTTTGTCGATTACAGCGCTTCTGCCTCTGGGGCCAAGAGTAGATTTTACTGCTGCTGCAAGTTTTTCAACCCCAGCAAGCAACGCTGCACGAGCATCAGATTCAAATGACAAATCTTTAACTGCCATAACTTTCTCCTATAAATTACCACTGGTTTTTAACTTTTCGTAATACAGAGTTTACTAATAGCAATTCCAATACCAGTTTGAACCCAAAAAATAAAAATCTCATAAACTCCTGTAATCAATGAAATTACAAAAAGATGCCGATGCCTGATTTTATCACATGCTCCCTGCCAATTCAACTTTTGGCATTTAGCAACTGCTAATTTTGCCAACTTGACAGGCTCACAGATTTACTATTTAAGCGTCTGCTTGATTTTCGCATCAGGATTGGTCAAATATATCGGTTTCAGCTCCAAGGCGCTAACAAAATCCCCATTTTGTGCCTTTTTCATACCCGCTGAGTAAACATTTTCTGCCCTGACAGCCCAGAACTCTTCACCTAAAATTCTAACATTGCTGCCCCGGAAATGTTCCTTATAATAAACCAGCCCCTCGCCAAGCAGCGAAATTGGCTCTGTGCCCACAGCTTCAAGAAATTTTTCAGCGGTCATAAGCTCATCACCAAGAAATTTTTTCCACACACCATTTTTTCTCTCGAACCCAGCAGTGAAAAATAGTCCTCTTTTTGCATCCAAAACAACGCCTACCCTGTTACAATCTGCCTCTGTCATATTTAGAGCAAGACAATCCAGGGTACCAAGCTCCACAATTCGGATATTCTCATTGGCCAGATTCATCATTTTTGCAAGAGAAACCGCGATTCTAAGTCCCGTAAAACTCCCGGGCCCAGCAGTAATAATGATATTATTGACTTCCATAGGCCTTTTACTGATGCTACCCAAAAGCTCCAACATAATCGTAAAAAGCTCGGCACTGTGCCTGAGCTGACCCGAAAACCCCTTTTTGGCGAGTATTTCACTGCCAATACCAACCGCAATAGAGCCGACTCTGCCGGATGTATCGACAGCGACAGATAACGCAGACTCAACATTTAAAGACTCTCGGAGTCCCATAATTGTCTCATATTTAATATTATTAATTTCAAACACCGCATTTCTATACACTTATAGATACCAATATTCAATAGATTTTTCTTGCAAATCTATTGCAGAAAATATAAACTTACACGTCTAAAAGATTTCAGGAGTACTTTTGTACCGAAATACGGGAATTATTTTTATTGATATTATCAGGAGAGGCTTAGATGTTTCACAAGAAAAACGCACTTATTAAAAAAGTTTGTCTGCTCTTATTATTTGCGATGGTTGCCCTTGCTGTTATCCCAACCGTCAGCAAAACATACGCAGCAGATAAGGAAACACAACTCAAGAGAGTCGCACAGGAATTTCTGCTTGTCGGCAAAGCCCAATATGACAAACAGATGTACGATGCCGCTTTGGTTTCATTTCAAAAGGCAAACTCTTACCGTCAATATCTCACCTTGCCTCAGCAAAATGATCTTGATGCACTTCTCGCAAAGGTACAAACAAAAACATCTGCTATTCAAAGCATCAATGACCTTATGAATCAAGCCGATACTCTCATCGAAGAGGGTAAATATCAGCAAGCCAAGTCGGTACTTGAAGACCTCTCGGCAACGTCGGAATTAGACAATCAGACACGCACAAAAATTGCTGATAAAATCAGTGAAATCGATACAAAAATATTTTCACAACAGCAACAGCTTCAGTCTGCTTACAATGACAGCGTTGCACTTTACGAAAAAGGAATGTACGAAGAAGCACGCAGCGGCTTTGAGGAAATTGTTCTCAGTGGAATAGTAATTGGTGAGCCTAACAAGACTGCTCAGGACTATCTGATAAAAATAAATGAAGCCATAGCTGAAAAAACTCAGACACAGCAGGTTCCCGCTTCAGAGGAACTCGACGCAGCAGAAGAACTGCTAACTGCCCCTGTTACGACACAGGAAATTACTGACAGCACCGAAATTTCAGGCTCATACCTTAATAAGGTAAATCAACAAAGGACCATCCAGCAAAGCTACACAAAGGCTATCGTTGATGATGCCCTGGCTGGCGCTGAAGATTTCAGAGCAAAACAGGAATATGACAAGGCAAAAGCAAAACTCGTTCAGGCACAGGCAATTGTATCAAGAAACAAGCTCGCACTTGGCGATGACCTTTACAAGGAATACGCAGTAAAGCTGGAGATGATGGACAAGCAAATCAACGAACAGCTCCAGGCGTATGACTCTCAGCAGCAGCAGGAAAAGCTGACACAGGGCAAACAAATTGCTGAACAGTTTCGTCAGCAGCAGGAAATTGACAGACAAAAAAGAATCGCAGAGCTTCTCGAAAATTCCAGAAACTTTCAGAAGCAGCAGAGATACGAAGAAGCCCTGAAACAGCTTGAGCTTCTTCTTGCCATCGACCCGCAAAATGACATTGCTCTTACATCAAAAATGCTTCTCGAAGATACAATCAATTTCCGTAAGGAAATCGAACTAAGAAAAGAACTCGACAGAGAAGAAATCGGGTCTTTCCATAAATTGGCTGAAGCAACGATTCCTTACGACCACGACATTACTTATTCCAGAAAATGGGCTGAAATATCCGCAAAAAGGGCTGGTGATTTGGCTGCCGGTATGAGCAAGGAAGATATTGCTACGTATGATCAGCTTTCGCAAATCGTTGATCTTTCCGCTCTCAGCCCGGAAACACCTCTTATAGAAGCCATCGACATTATAAGAAATTCAACTACGCCGCCGCTGAAGATTGTCGTAAGCTGGAAAGATCTCTCGGAAAACGCATACATAGACACAGTAACAGCAATCAATATGGAAGGAGTCGCCTCCATATCGCTTCAAAAAGGCTTGGAACTGCTGCTTAGCTCGGTTTCCGGCGGACTGGCAGAGCTTGTCTATAACGTCGAAGACGGCGTAATTGTCATCGGAACCAAGGGACAGGTAAAGGTACGTATGACAACTGAAGTTTATGACATAACAGAACTTCTCCTGCCTAAAATCGACGCAACTTTTGATTTGGGCAGTCTATCTGATCTCGGCCAAGGCGAGGAAGCAACGGGTGGCGGCGGCGGCACCCAGAACCAGGTAGAGCTTGAAGACGAAGGTGATGATTCAGATCAGGCAAAAACCGAAAATGTTCAGCAGATAATTACGGCAATAACAACTACGATAAACCCTGACAGCTGGTATGAAAATGGTGGAACAGGAACCATTCTGGTTTATCAGGATAATCAGCTGATTGTACTGCAAACACCTGAAATACAAAAACAGGTAAAGAAACTCATCGAAGACATGCAGAAAAAATTCGGAATGCAAATTTCAATCGAAGCAAGATTCCTCATCGTCAAAGAAGACTTCCTTGAAAATATCAATCTGGATTTTGACGCAAGCTACGACTTCGGCGGGAAAGTTGGCGTAGTTGATTTCCAGCAAGATAACCTCGACGGCGGCGACAATCCAGCCCTTAAGACTGGTGCTAGTTACGGTAATTTGCAGCTTGATGACCTTCAGGTTAATTTCCTGTTACAGGCAACCCAGCAGACCACAAACTCAAGACAGCTAAATGCTCCGAAACTTACAGTAATAAATGGCGAAAGTGCCGCAATCAATGTTCTAACACAGAAAAGTTATGTTGGCGATTATGAGTTTGAAAATGTTACACAGTCCGGCGACAATGCAAACACTACAATCATTGCTGACCCGACAATTTACAGCATAACTGATGGTGTTGGCTTGAATATTACCCCAACAATAAGTGCGGACAGGAAATACGTCTTACTTAATATCAGCACAACATTAAGTGATTCTACATTAAACGATTTCCCAATTCCTGACGATACGGGGTTTGATCGAAATATTCAGGTACCTACACTCGACTCAATAACAATTTATACACGAGTAAGCGTACCTGATCAAGGCACATTACTAATCGGCGGCCTGAAGATAAACCAGGAATCAGAAATTGAAAAAGGCGTACCGATACTCAGCAAAATCCCGTATTTCGGAAGGCTGTTTAAAAACAGTAATATGTCGAAGGAACAATATGTACTTCTCATACTGGTTAAACCGTCGATTATTATAAGAGACGAAGCTGAGCAGGATGCAGCAAACGCCCTTAAAAAATAAACGATAAAGACTTTTCCGGCTCGATACGAAATCCCCTCCATAAACAGGAGGGGATTTTTTTTTATACTATTGCTTCCGCGACTCGGCTTCAATTGCAATCCCACGAATAAACAGGAACATTTAATATTTAAGTGCGCTAATACCGAATTGGAATACTCCCTGATAGGACAAAAACTGGATTCCCGCCTGCGCGGGAATGACAGCAGGTAACAAAAACTCATTACAATTATTGTCCTACGATGGCGTTTTCATCTGCTGTTATGAACCCACCGCTTAAGCGGTGAGCTAGCAAAACCATTTAACAGCTAATTGTTTTAAATACGAACGGAAAACATTAAAAGGACTAACTATTTCGCCCTGCCTCAAAAGCCCGTATATTCAAATCAGCGAATTTCTCCTTCACTTCGGATTTAATCGCCTCGTGCCAAGTCTCCAGCGGCAAATCAAGCCCTCGCGAAATCGCTCCAAGAACTATAACATTAGCAACCTTGATATTGCCAAGCTCATTAGCTTTGCCAAGCGCATCAACAATAATAAGATTCTTAAATATCTTTTCGAGTCTCTGCTTTACATCCTGCGGATATTTGCCGCTTCCCATCGAAACCGTTACCGGCACAATCGTCTGCGTCGAAACCACCGCAAGCCCATCGGGCGAAAGATAATGCGCAAACCGTATCGCCTCTATCTGCTCAAGCGACGCGAAAACTTTTGCGGTTCCCTCTTCGACAAGCGGGCTATGCACATTTTTGCCGTAGCGTATCTGCGCGATAACCGAGCCGCCGCGCTGCGCCATTCCGTGCACTTCGTTCATTTTGACTTCAAAGCCGGCAATCATCGCAGCCTTTGCGATTATCGAACTTGCCAGCAGGATGCCCTGCCCGCCAACACCTGCCAGAACTATGCTTGTTGTATTATCGCTCATCGTACTAAATTTCCTTATCCATTGTAATAGCGCCGAATTTGCAAACCTGCTCACAAAGCCCGCAGCCTGCACAAAGCAGCTTGTTTACTTTCGGCACCTGTCCTTTTTCGCCGCCTTCCATTCCGGGACAGCCGATCTTCAGACACATCCCGCAAACTTTGCATTTTTCAGCATCGACATTTCGCTTATGCCCGACAGGTTTACCAACCGCAAGCGGACACGGAGCCTTTGAAACTATCAGCGACGGCTCGTTAGTGTTAATCTCGGTTTCAATCACCTTCGATGTTTCCGCAAGGTCGTACGGGTTAATCGAAAACACACGCTTAACGCCGCAAGCCCTGCCGATTGCCTCGATTGATGCTTCGATGGTATCTTCGCCCATCAGAGTTTTGCCGGAACCTGGATTTTCCTGATGGCCTGTCATTGCGGTGATTCGGTTGTCAACGACGATAATCGTCGATGCGCCTTTGTTGTACGCGATATCGAGCAAGCCTGTTATGCCGCTATGAAAAAACGTGCTGTCGCCCATTATGCCGACGACCTTATGATTTGCTTTTGCCTTGTCCATGCCGTGCGCCATAGAGATACCGGCGCCCATACACAGAATCGTATCCAGACTCGACAACGGCGGCAATGAACCAAGACTATAACAGCCGATATCGCCGGTAACGACCACTTTATTTTTCGCGAGAACCGTAAAGACCCCGCGATGCGGACAACCCGGACAAAGCACAGGCGGCCTTGCGGGCAAATCTTTGGATTCTTCAACCGGAGCAGGCACGATATATTCCTCGCCCTGCATCTTCGCTTTGCATTGACGCAGAACCGACGGCGTAAGCTCGCCGATGCCGGGTATAAATTCCCTGCCGATGCAATCGATGCCCATCGCCTTAATCCTGAGTTCGAGAATATCGTCAAGCTCTTCAATGACAAGTATCTTATCAACGCCAGCGGCGAAATCCTTTATCAGCGTATCAGGCAGCGGGTTCGACCAGCCAAGCTTCAGCACAGAAGCCGTCGGCCAGATATCCTTTACATATTCATAGCAAATTCCGGACGTGATTATGCCAAGCTCCTCGTCAGCCCATTCGATACGGTTAAGCTCCGGACTTTCATTGCTGGCTTGCAGCATCTGCCCAAGCTTTTCCTCAAGCTGAACACGCATCTTCCGCGCCCATACCGGAATCGTTACATATTGCTGTGGATTCTTTACGAAACCAAATTCCGTGCGGGGCTGAATCCTCTGGCAAAGCTCGACAGGCCCCTTGGAATGGCTGATTCTCGTAACCGAACGAACTATAACGGGCGTATGATATTTCTCGGAAATATCCATCCCGATTTTGATGAACTCTTTCGCCTCTGCCGAGCTTGACGGCTCAAGCATCGGAACCTTTGCGAAAATCGCGTAATTGCGTGAATCCTGCTCATTCTGCGACGAGTGCATACCGGGGTCATCGGCTACGATAATCACAAGCCCGCCGGCAACGCCGGTATATGCAAGCGTCATCAATGGGTCAGCCGCGACGTTAAGGCCAACGTGCTTCATCGTAACCAGCACACGAGCGCCCGTTTGAGCCGCACCTGCGCCGACTTCCAACGCCACCTTTTCATTCGGCGACCATTCGCAGTAAATATCTTTTTTATACCGGGCTGCGATGTTTTCGAGAATTTCCGTTGACGGCGTGCCGGGATACGCAGCGGCGACAGTAACACCTGCCTCGTACGCACCACGAGCGAAAGCCTCATTTCCTGACAAAAGTTCCATAGCGATACCTTTATAATCAAAAGTTACAGAACCACTATTATACAGAAAATCCCCACGGCTTTCAAGACAGGAAAACCACAACCCCCGAAGTTTAAACGCAAACACCTGTCAATAAGAGAATTAACTCAATAATTGATATTTTGACAGCTTATTTTATCACCAGGCAATCGCTCATAAAGCAGCAGTCGGTGTATGGACATTTACCTTTGGAGGTGCCATAGCACGGCTTATTGCCCTCTGCGACCTGAATCCGGTGAATAAGCTGAGTTTTTTTCATGTTGCCTGGCGTAATTCCCAGCTTTTCCGCTTTAGTTTTGATGTCCGGCATCTTCATTTGATTCCCCTTGTAAAACAGTTAATATAATTTTGGGAAACTTACATTATTTCTGTAACTGATTCTATACCCACACAGAACCAAAAGGCAAGGTATTTTTTTATCCCTTTTTGCCGCAAATAAAAAAAGGAAACAAAAAGAGGATTCTTTCTGTTTCCTTTCGATTCAAAATTTTATCATTGGAACAATTAGTTGTCTTTGGCCTCAAACTCCGCATCGATTACATCGTCGCCGCCTTTTCTGCGGGTTTCACCTTCCTGCGGTGGTGCCTGTTCGCTGCCAGACGATGCTCCTGCCTGGCCCGATGCTGCTTGTTTCTTGGCGGCCTCTTCATAGAGAACCTTGCCCAATTCCTGCGAAGCCTGCGACAGATTTTCAATCGATTTCTTTATAGCGTCTTTGCTATCGCCTTTGACTGCTTCTTTAAGACTGTTCAATGCGCTTTCGATATCAGATCTTGTCTTGGCTGAAACTTTTTCGCCGTGTTCTTTGAGCGTCTTTTCAGTTGAATAAATCAACTGGTCAGCCTGATTCTTCAAGTCAACTACTTCACGTTTCGCCTTGTCTTCAGCTTCATGTTCCTGGGCCTCTTGCTGCATTTTCTTAACTTCGGCTTCGCTTAGGCCTGAACTTGATTTGATTTCGATAGACTGCAGTTTGCCGGTTGCAGTGTCTTTAGCGGATACGTTCAAAATACCGTTTGCATCGATATCAAAGGCAACTTCAATTTGAGGTACGCCTCTTGGGGCAGGCGGAATGTCCGAAAGCTGGAACCTTCCAAGTGTTCTGTTGTATTGAGCAAATTCTCTTTCGCCCTGAAGAATGTGAATATCAACAGTGGTCTGGCTATCAGAAGCAGTAGAGAAAACTTCCTTCTTGCTTGTCGGGATAGTTGTATTGCGTTCGATGAGCTTTGTCATTATGCCGCCGAGGGTTTCAACACCAAGCGAAAGCGGAGTAACGTCAAGCAGAAGAATATCCTTAACGCCAGCATCACCAGCCAGAACTGCACCCTGAATAGCGGCACCGAGTGCTACCACCTCATCAGGGTTAATGCTCTTATTGGGTTCTTTGCCGAAGATTTCTTTTACGATTGCCTGTACCAGCGGAATTCTGGTTGAGCCGCCGACGAGCAATACTTCAGCGATTTCATTTTTGGGAAGCTTTGAATCTGCAATTGCCTTTACGCATGGCTGTTTGAGTCTCTGGAATATAGGCTCAGCCAAGGCTTCAAACTTGCTTCTGGTTATCGTCAACTGCAAGTGTTTGGGCCCTGAAGCATCTGCTGTGATAAACGGCAGATTCACAGTTGTTTCAACCTGTGTGCTCAATTCACATTTTGCCTTTTCAGCAGCTTCTTTGAGTCTCTGATGAGCCATCGGATCCTTTCTGAGATCGATGCCTTCTTTCTGTCGGAATTCATCAGCAAGGTAATTCATAAGCACTTCGTCGAGGTCATCGCCGCCAAGGTGCGTATCGCCGTTGGTGCTTAGAACCTCAAAAACATTGTCGCCGATATCAAGTATTGAAATATCGAATGTGCCGCCGCCGAAGTCAAAGACTGCAACTTTCTCATTTTTCTTTTTCTCTGTGCCGTATGCAAGGGCCGCCGCTGTAGGCTCATTGATGATTCTTGCAACTTTAAGGCCTGCGATGGCACCGGCATCTTTAGTAGCCTGCCTTTGTGCATCATTAAAATATGCAGGAACGGTAATGACCGCCTGCTCAACTTTTTCGCCGAGATAATCTTCCGCGGTCTTCTTTAAATCCTGCAGAATCATTGCCGAAACTTCCGGCGGGGTAAATTCTTTGCCGCGTACATTTA
This sequence comes from Candidatus Kuenenia stuttgartensis, assembly GCA_945890885.1. Taxonomy (GTDB): domain Bacteria; phylum Planctomycetota; class Phycisphaerae; order Sedimentisphaerales; family CAMDDF01; genus CAMDDF01. The sequence continues at coordinate 18,018 of CAMDDF010000016.1, forward strand.
CCCTTACAAGTTCATTTGTGGCACCGGTGATTTTATAGGGCACAATCTTCTCTTCATCGCCAACTTCGGCATGTCTTCTGCCCATAAACCTTTTAATACTGAAGACGGTATTTTCAGGGTTTGTAACCTGCTGATGGCGGGCAATCTGCCCTACAAGTCTCTCACCTTTATCGGTAAAACCAACAACAGAGGGGGTCAGTCTCGATCCTGACGAATTAATCAGCACCTTCGCTACCGAGCCTTCCATTACCGCAACTACTGAGTTTGTTGTACCCAGATCTATTCCAATGATTTTTGCCATTATAAAAGTCTCCTATATTATCAAGAGTTAATATTTTATTCTATAGAAGACCTTATTGCAAACTGTATGCCAGCATACCGCATTTCCCTTAAATACCTAAAAATAAAGACTTTAAGGATTTGCATTATAATTGCAGCGGTAATATTTATGCCATTTTGGCAGAGGGATTTAATTTTGATTCAGACAATTGCGGATTATTTTGGCTCGCAACTCGTCCCTGTCGTCCTGGCTCAAAGGGCCCCCGCTGTTAAGCTGCAAATGTGCAGGCTGAGTCAGCAGGAAAAGCTCATTGATTTTGTCAATCGAAAGGTTATCAATTTTTTTCAGATTCACCCCCAACCTAAGATGGCTAAGCAAAAACATCGCCTCACTAGAGCTTATCATTTGGGCATTACTAAGAATCCCCATCGCTCTATAGATTTTATCATTAATCATATTTTTCTTTTTTTCAAAGAGCTGTTCACGTGCAAGTTTTTCATATCCCACAATTTCCGGAATAATAACATCCGAGAATTTTTTTACAATATCTTCTTCTTTTACACCAAGCGTTGTCTGATTGGAAATTTGAAAAAAATCGCCGACAGCTTCGGTACCTTCGCCGAACAGACCCCGTACCGCAAGATTCATATCCCTGGCGGCATTGAAAAATTTTTCAAGATGGCCAGTAATTTTGAGTGCAGGCAAATGAAGCATAACCGAAACCCTGATGCCTGTGCCTATATTTGTTGGACAGGCAGTTAGATAACCAAGTCTGGAATCAAATGCGTATTCGATATGCTGCTCAATAATATCATCGATTCGGTTGAGTTGCTCCCAGCACTGAAAAAGTTGGAGACCCGGCATCAAGACCTGAATACGAAGATGATCTTCTTCATTTATCATTGCAGTAAACATCTCATCCGCTGCGATTACAACACCTCTTAATGCCTTGCTTTGGGCGTGAAGCCTGCTGATGAGATGACGTTCAACAAGAAAATCCTTGTCGAGCTGCCCTGCTTTATCTACGCATATATAAGAAACTTTTTGACTAAGATCAAGCCCCATAAGCACTTCTTTTAGCTTCTCAAGTATAATGGCCTGGCTTTCCTGTGAACAGTTCGATACAAACTCATAGCCTGCGATATTTCTTGCAAGTCTTATTCTTGATGAAATTACAATATCCGACATCGGGCCTGAGCCGCTAAACCATTTTCCAATATGCTCACTGATTTTTCTAAGTTCCATATTTCCAAAACACCACTTTTAAAACCCGATATTATTCATTTCGTCCCGAATTTTCGCGGCGGTTTCGTAATCTTCTCTTTTCAATGCATCAGCAAGATGCTTTTTGAGATTCAACATCGCGATTTGTTTTTTGATGCCGTCGCCAGCGTGAGTTGGCACTTTGCCTATGTGTGCCACGTGGCCGCTGTGCGCTCGTTTGATAATGCCGTCAAGCTCATCCGCAAAAACATTGTAATCATTCGGACAGCCAAGCAGTGCCCTTTTTTTGAATTTTTCCCAGGTCATCCCGCAATACGGACACGCATCGAGAGTATCCTTAATTTCAGGAACAGATGGTTCGTCAGCTTCCGCAGCAAGAAGCGAATTCAACAGCTCACTAAGGGGGATTTGACTTTTTACCGCTACACCCTCATTTTGGGCGCAGGCTTGACAGAGATGCATTTCGGACCGCTGCCCGTCTATAATCTCGGTCAGATGTATCGTGGCTATACTATCTTTGCATTTCTGGCATTTCATATAAATTCTGCTAAAAAAAATAATGATTACTGCAAGTTCAATCAGAATATCGACAAAAAGACGATTAAACTTGACCTGAAATTACTCAAAGTACCTTGCTTTACAGCCTTTTTCTTCGGTAACCTCGACATATTTCAATTGTACAACTTTTCCCAGAGTCTGTTCAAGCTTTTGGTATATATATCTTGCAACATTTTCCGCTGAAGCATTTGTATTTTTAAAATAAGCAAGATTTTCCAGCTTTTTTCCCTCAAAATCCTTAAATACCCGCTCGGTAGCTGCCTTTATCACATTAAAATCAACGGTTAGACCATTTTCGTCAAGTATCCGGCTCTGGACAGCAACTTTCACTTTCCAATCGTGGCAGTGGCTGTTTTCGCTTGTGCCGTCAATAAATTTAAGCTGATGTTCAGCACTGAATCCGGTTTTTACCGTTAATAAGAACAATTTATATCCTTTGGCCGATTTTTTAATACTTCTTTGAGTTTTTCATAAACTTCGGCAGGTATCAATTTTGATACGTCCCCGCCGAGTACAGCAACCTCACGAATCATTGTCGAGCTAACAAATCCGTATTCCTCGCTGGTCATAATGAACACTGTTTCTATCCCAGCCACAGCACGGTTTGTCATCGCAAGCTGAAATTCATACTGAACATCGGTCAGATTTCGCAAGCCTCGGAGCATTACGTTGGCTTTGATTTTTGCCGCATATTCAACGGTCAACCCATCATAAGATTCGACAGTAACCCTTGGAATGTCAGCCACTACCTTTTTTATCATTTCGACCCGCTCTTCGGGCGTGAAAAATGGATTTTTTATAGGGCTTCTGCCAACGGCAACGATAACCTCGTCGAAAAGTTTGGCACCGCGTTTTATAACGTCGAGATGACCATTGGTAATCGGGTCAAACGAGCCAGGGAAAACCGCTTTTACTATTTTATTGTCCATATCGTTCTCGGATTCTTTTATAAACTTTCAAGTATAAGTTCTTCGATATCTTTTGCGGAGTTTTCCGTCGAAAGCTGATTCATAAATACGCTAACATTTTCAAATCTCTGCTCTGCCAGCTTTCGGACACAGTCAAAGCGGAAACTTTCTTTTAACCGTGCGTCCCAGTATCGATAGTCGACTTTCCGCTTCCAGCTTTCAAGAGCATTCGAAACGCCCTTACCATGTATGACATACCTGCGGAATTCATTGAAAACTCCCACCGCTCCAATGTCGTCAAGATTTTTTGCATCAGAAAGTATCATCGCTTCCGACATATTCGTGGATCTGTCGATGCTGTCGGTTATAATTTTGTTTATCTTGTCTATTTTAGGGCCAGCCAATGCCCCTGACAATTTATCTGCCACAATTTGCGTAGAAAAATCTACTAAATCGGATGCAGATATATCAGCCAAAACCAGCCTTGCCGACAAATCTTCCGCATCGGAGTATCGGGCAAAGCCTGAATCGCAAAAATAAGCCGCCCCTGTCAGGCAAAACCGGTCAACCGATAGATTTTTAGAGGTTATCTCGCCAAGCCTGCATATATGTTCCACGTTTCGGACAATTCGCTGGGCCTTGTCCCAGAGGTAATTATCTTTTTCGCCCGAAATTGTCGGCACAATCAGCACCTGCTGGGCGATTTCCCTTATAATGTCCATCTCTGCCATTGTTTGATCCTTGTTATTTGTAAAGTCCTGCAGCCATATCGTTTATTAAAGGAATATTCGTAATCTCAGCCCCGATGATTATGCCGTCGCCTTCAATCTGGACTTCTTCTCTTAAATTGACGTACTGAGCACTTATTATCGCTAAACCTATCCCGTAATCAAGGAATTTCGAATAATCGATACAATCAACCCAGCCGATTTGGCCATCGTCATACTGCAATCTAAGGTTCTGGTGCCTGCTTTTCAGGCCCTTGATTTTAAGGCCAACCACCGTTTTTTCGCTGAGCTGGTTCTTGTCGCTTTGAAGCACCTGTTTACCATGGAAATTCCTGCTGAAGTCAATTTTATCAGCTATTGCCAGACTAAACGGGTTATATTTCTCGATTTCAGCCCGGCATTCAATGGATAGCGGCAGCGATGCTTCAAGGAACGCTCTGTTGAGGCAATCCATCCCTGCGGGTTTGATCAGGCCCTTTTCCTCATATTTACCAATCGCCATGCCAGCAAGTGAAGCTGCCTTGCTGCTAGTGATTATCTCGATGCCATCGATTCCGAGCCAGCTTCCACGGATAATTATCACGTTAAACATAAACAGGGACAGTTCTTTAACATTTACACTGCCAAGTTCCTCAAGATTCATAGGCAAAATCTGCTTGGCAAGCTCAAAGCTGGCTGGGCCGTAAAGCGATATTGCCGCGGTTTCTTCGGTTTTGTCGCAGATGGAAACACCCGCTAAGCCAAGCTGCTGCAAACTGGCCTGGGCAGTTTTCAACACAGCTTCCCTTTTCGGAGGGCTAGTTAGAATCAGATATGAATTTTTCAGTGCAATTATCCGGACAATATCGACGATGCAGGCTTTTTCATTGGTTATAACCGCCCAGCATGACTTTTTTCCATTAAGTTGCTCAATGTTGCTGGAAACAAGAAATTTGACAAGCTCAATGGCGTTGCTGCCCGAGATATCGATCCTGCCAAAGCTGGAAAGGTCGAAAGTGGCACAATGGCTGTAAAGTTTTTCACTTTCCAGCATCGTATCGGAATAATCAGCGGGAAGAGACCAGTTATGATAATTCTTGAAATTCGCGTTGAAACGCTTATGAAGGCTCTCAAATGGGGTCGTGCGAATCATCTTTAGCTCCAAAATCAAAATTATTATTGAATAAATGCTAATTATACATAAACTTTACTGGTATATAAAGCCCTAAAATTGGATTTCCATTTTATGGCAATCCGGTTATAATACTCTTTTATTTAATACAATCTGGACTCCATTATGATTGAAATGACATTATTAGAAACTCGCGGGCTTGTGAAAAACTACTCCGGAAGAACGGTCGTAAATGAGGTCTCGATTTCGGTAGGCCAGCGGAGCATCGTCGGCCTTCTCGGCAGAAACGGCGCAGGCAAAACTACAACTTTCCGTATGACAATCGGAATGGCAGTACCTGACGGCGGCACTGTGATATTTGAGGGACACGACATAACAAAACTCCCAATGTACAAACGCGCCCGGCTTGGAATGGGCTACCTTTCGCAGGAACCGAGCGTTTTTCAGCGGCTAACCGTTGAGGAAAATCTTATCGCGATACTTGAAACGATGTCGCTGACAAAAGCGGAACGCCAAAACAAAGCCGATGCTCTCATCGAAAGATTCGGGCTTGGCGAGGTTCGAAAAAGTCAGGCACGCTTCCTTTCGGGCGGTGAACGCCGAAAACTCGAAATCGCCCGCGCTATGGTTACCAATCCGTCGCTGATACTGCTCGATGAACCGTTCAGCGGAGTTGACCCAATTGCAGTCGAAGAACTTCAAGGCGAAATCAGGCGGCTCGTGGCTTCAGGGGTAAGCATCCTGATAACAGACCATAATGTCGAGCGAACACTTGAAGTTGCCGACAAAGCGTATATTATAGATCACGGCAAGGTAATCGCATCAGGGGCTCCGTCGGATATTATAAAAAATGAGCTTGTGCGGAAAAGCTATCTTGGCCATACGTTCAAGGGCGATGAATTTGATGATTAGTTTCTGCTTTGGAGAATTATAAATGTCAGATATTGATATTGATAAATGCCGTATCACTCATTATCCCCGCAAAGTTTTATCTCAAAAGGCTCAGCCGATAAGCGAAATCAATGATACTATCCGCGACCTTGCTGATAAAATGATAGATATAATGATTGAAAGAAACGGTGTAGGCCTTGCTGGTCCACAAGCGGGCGTAGGGCTTCGTATATTTGTAATATCGCTTGACGGTACCAGAGAAAATGCCAAAATTTATATCAATCCTGAAATCACACCATCAGGCGAAATAGCAACAACCGAAGAAGGCTGTCTTTCGATTCCGGGATTATCTGCTAAAATCAAGCGGTACAAAAACTGTTCCGTTACAGCAAAAGACCTATCCGGCAATACTTTTACCGAAGAAGCCGACGGGTTATATGCCCGTGCATTACAGCACGAATATGACCATCTTGAAGGCACAATGATAAAAGACAGGCTAAGTCAGGTCGCAAGAATTTCCGCACGAAAACTTTTAAAACAGCTCGAAGAAAACGCAAGTTAAAATGAAAATAATTTATTTTGGAAGCGGACGTTTCGGATTGAATTGTCTTGCTGCGATTAAACAATCACGGCACCAGTTAGTGCATATCTACACTCAACCAGCACAAAAAGCTGGCAGAGGCAAAAAAATGACTCCAACCGATGTCGCTCTCTGGGCTGATGAAAATAAAATCTGCTGCACAGAGTCCAGCAATATCAACACGCCGGAATCTATCGAGACATTGAAAAGTTTCGATGCCGATTTGCTGGTGGTAATTGCTTTCGGCCAGAAAATCTCAAATGAAGTTATAAATATTTTTCAAAAAAGGGCCATCAATGTTCATGCTTCGCTTTTGCCAAAATACCGCGGAGCAGCACCGATTAACTGGGCGATAATAAACGGCGAACGTCAGACCGGCGTAAGCATTATCACACTTGCCGACAGAATGGATGCAGGCGAAGTGCTTGGACAGGCCGCGATAGATATCAATCCGAATGACACCGCTGATATTGTTCACGATAAGCTTGCTGAAATTTCAGCACCGCTGATTATTAACATTATCAATCAGATTGACGCTGGCACCGCTGTTTATGCAAAACAGGATGATTCGATGGCAACAAAAGCGCCGAAGTTCCAGAAATCCGATGGTTATATCGACTGGCGGTTGCCTGCTGAACAGATACGCAATAAAATTCGCGGCATGTGGCCCTGGCCTGGCGTTCAGGCAGTTTATGTATCAGGCCAAACCGGAAAAACATTTCGAGCAACTATCGCTTCTGCCGAAGTTGTGAAACATCAGGACGGCAAAAGCTGGCAAAGCCCCGGCACACTTGATGAAAATATGAATGTTATCTGCGGACAGGATTATCTTAAAATTATTACATTGAAACCGTCAGGCGGCAACGTGATGGATTTTGCATCTTTCGCAAACGGCAGAGCAGCAAAGCCGGGCGATATTTTTATGCCAATCGAAGAAATCCAGTAAAGGCACATTTTGAAAACTATCTCTGCACGTCAAACAGCAATTAAGGTATTGAACCATTACGATTTCTCGCCCAAAGGCAGCGTCGACATTCTTGACAAATATATCGAGCAGTCGGATGATAAGTCTTTGTGTAAGGAACTTGTTCTTGGGGTTGTACGCAATAAGACCGCAATTGACTGCATCGTCAAAGCTGCGGCCAATGTCGAACCCAGCAGAATCAATAAGCGGGTTATCAATGTTATTCGCATAGCGGTTTACGAGTTGGTCTATGCAAATTCGGCTGATTACGCGGCAGTTAATGAAGCGGTCGAAGCAGCACGAAAATTTTCATCCGCCAAAACTGCCGGGTTCGTAAACGCCGTTTGCAGAAATGTGCAAAGGAACATCGTTAATAAAAGTACAACCTCAGAGAAAAAAACTCAAACCGCCCTGCCGGTGTTCGATGGAAATTTTTGCCAGTTTAAAAAAGATGTGCTGCCAAACCCGACAAAAGCACCTGCGGAATATTTGAGTATAGCGTTTTCGCTTCCGCAATGGCTGATGGAATCGTGGGTTAAAAACTTCGGCTTTGAACAAGCCTTTGATATTTGCCTTGGGTCAAATCGCAGGCCAACGATATATTTGAGGCCTAATACGCTGAAAACAAACCGAGATGAATTATGCAAGCTGTTTGAGCAGTCACAGATTGGTTTCGAAATTGTACCGGACAGTGCAGCATTGAAGATTAAAACCGGAAAGCCTATTCACACGCTGCCAGGATTTGCCGATGGATTATTTACAGTTCAGGATTTAACCGCATCTAAGGTTATAGATAATCTTGAGCTTGCACCTGATGCAACCATACTTGACCTTTGCTCGGCACCGGGCGGCAAAACGGCTCAGCTTAGCCAGGCTTTCCCGAAGGCAAATATAATCGCAACAGATACCAATACAACCAGGCTGAAACTTGTTCACCAAACCTGCCAGAGACTCAGCCTTGTAAATGTCAAAATAGTCGAATATAAAAATTTAGCGGATGAGCTGAAAAAATATTCCCGCCTTGATGCCGTTTTGCTGGATGTGCCGTGTTCAAATACGGGAGTTTTAGCAAAACGTGCCGAAGTAAGATGGAGACTTAAGCCTGAATCAATCGTTGAGCTTGCGAAAATTCAAAGGCAGATACTCTTAGATGCTTCAAATTTTATTCCCAAGCCCCAAACAATAATTTTCAGCACCTGCTCAATTGAAAACACAGAAAATGCAAAAATTGTACAAGACTTCCTCTCGACACACAAAGATTATAAGTTAGCCAAACAGGAACTAACCCTGCCTCATAACGGCAGTCTGGATTACGATGGCGGATATTTTGCTATCTTAAATCAAAATTAGGCCTGCGGTTCCAGTGCTGCTTTCAAAACCTCGGATGCTTTGTTGACAAAGATAAATTTCAGTCCGCTCTTTGCCTCCTTAGGCACTTCGACCATATCTTTTTTATTTCTATACGGCAAAATAACGGTTTTAATCCCTGCGCGTTTCGCTGCAAGAATCTTTTCCTTTAATCCACCGATTGGCAAAACAAGCTCTCTAAGTGTGATTTCACCTGTCATCGCGACGTTTGGTTTAACTGGCCTCTTTAGGAGAAGCGACGCTACGGATGTAAAGATTGCAATGCCAGCGCTTGGGCCGTCTTTGGGAACAGCACCTTCGGGAACATGAATATGAAAATCGTTTTCTTTTATCGTTTCCTTTTTGATACCCATTTTTGCAGCGCTTGACTTTATCACCGTAAATGCCGCCTCCGCAGACTCCTTCATAACATCACCGATTTGGCCTGTGAGTTTCAGTCCGCCTTCGCCGGGCGATTTGGCAGTTTCAATGAAAAGTATTTCTCCGCCAGCAGGAGTCCACGCAAGAGCAGTTGCTACGCCCAGCGTCCCCGCTCGCATCGCAATTTCTGATTCGAATTTTATTGGGCCCAATATTTTTGCAAGGTCGTTTTTATCAACAACAGCGCTTCGTCTGGAACCTTTGGCTATTTTTGTCGCGACAGATCTGCAAATGGCTGCGATATTTCTTTCAAGATTTCTTACTCCTGCTTCGGATGTATAGGAATTTATCAGCTCTGCTATCGCGGCATCCTTGATAGTAACATTTTTTTTCTTCAGGCCGTTTTCGCTAAGCTGACGCGGAATAAGATATTTTTTCGCAATTTGCGTTTTTTCTTTTTCGGTGTAGCCTGGCAACTCGATAATTTCCATTCGGTCATAAAGCGCAGCCGGAATCGGCTCAGCATAATTTGCCGTCCCTATAAACATAACATTCGATAAATCGAATGGCTGATCAAGATAATGATCCGTGAATGTGTCATTTTGTTCAGGGTCAAGCACCTCAAGCAGTGCCGAGGCTGGGTCGCCTCTGAAATCTGCGCCGATTTTATCAAGCTCATCAAGCATAAACACAGGATTTCTGCTGCCGCACTTGCGAAGCTCCTGCATAATTCTGCCGGGCAATGCACCAATGTATGTTCTCCTGTGGCCGCGAATATCAGCTTCATCACGAATACCGCCCAGCGATATTCTAACAAATTTCCTGTTCATAGCTTTGGCGATTGATTTTCCGAGACTGGTTTTTCCAACGCCGGGCGGGCCTACAAAACAAAGTATCGGACTTTTGCCGGTTGGGTTGAGTTTCCGCACCGCTAAAAATTCCAAAATACGTTTTTTAATCTTATCAAGCCCATAATGGTCATGGTTCAAAATTTTCTGTGAGCTTTCAATGCTCAATGAATCTTTGGTGCTGACTGACCAAGGCAATTCACAAACCCAGTCCAGATATGTCCTTATTACGGAATACTCCGGCGACGACGGATGCATCTTGGCCATTCTATCCAGCTCACGTTTAGCCTCTGCCTCGACTGTAGCAGGCATTTTGGCTTTCTTTATCGCTAACAGTATTTTCTGTGTCTCTTCGCTCTTTTTGTCGTTAACGCCTAATTCGTCCTGAATCGCTTTGAGCTGTTCCTGAAGAAAGTATTCTCGCTGAGTTTTATCAATGGATTCGCGAACCTGGCCCTGAATCTTTTGGCTAAGCTCAAGTACCTCAAGCTGATTCGTCAGTTCAACCTGAACCCGCTCAAGACGTTTTTGGGCATTTAATTCTTCGAGCAATTTCTGCTTTGCGGATAATTCAATAGTTAAATTGGCTGCGATAAAATCCGCCAAAGCTGATGGATTTTCAATATTCTCAAGCAGCACCGATGCCTCTTCCGAGACATTGGGACTCAACGATATGACCTTATTAGCTGTCTGACGAACATTTACCATCATTGCCTTGAGGGTTTTCGTTATTCTCGCATGGGAATACAGCGGCTGAATTTTCGCCTTTATATACGGTTCAGTAGATATAATCTGGACTATTTTGAATCTGCACTGACAATGGACGATAATATGGAGCATGTTTTGCGGCATTTTTATCGTTTTAAGAATCGATGCGATAGTCCCAACTTTGTAAAGCTGGCCGGGAGTGGGATGATCTGTGTCAGGATTGATTTGAGTTATCAATCCGATAATGGAATTTTGACTTGATACTTCTTCAATAAGTGTTTTGCTTCTTTTTCGGCCTATCGAAAGCGGCATTACAGTTCCAGGGTACGCAACCGCGTTCCTTATAGGTAAAATACTGATTATTTCGGGGATTTCGATTTGCTCGCCACTGTCGGCGGAATCATCTTTTGAGCTGGAAATATAGTTATTTAGCTCATTTATCTCTAAAAGGTGTATTTTATTCATCAAATAATTTTTCCATTTGTAAAAGGATTGCTCATTTTTAAGTCTAAGCTGGATACCTTAGATAATACTAAATTGGCCAATAAGTTCAAGCTAATATGTGGTGATACAGCAATTTATGATATTTTTTAGTGAAAAATTAAATTACGACAAAAATCAACTTGACTTTTGGCATAGGATTTAGTTGAATAGCGAGTCTTGTAGCGACGGGGACGTAGCTCAATTGGTTAGAGCATCGGACTGTCGATCCGAAGGTTGAGGGTTCGAGCCCCTTCGTCCTCGCTA